>JANNRV010000187.1:0-5466 GCA_031401775.1 Bacteroidia bacterium
ATCCAGCAGATATTTGATGCTCATAGATCAATGGCGCGCAGATTGGTCTGTTTGTCTCGCTCAATTACTAGACCGCTCTCGTGTAGAGGCGATGACATTAAAAAGTCACCCAGTTTCTGTTTCCGCTCGGTTAGTTTTTTGTAACCGGTAAACGGCATTACGACGGCGATTTCTACGCCGTGTCTTGTAATCACTTGCGGACCCTCGGAAAGGACACGATCTATAAGTTCGGATAGTTTGTTTTTCGCTTCTTGTAGTTGCCAGACAGTCATTGGGACCTCCTTCTATTAATCCAGACTGTCTAGATTATAATCTCAGGAAAGTCCTGATGGCCGCAGCAGTAACAAAATCATGACAAACCTACCTCATATTCGACTTGCCTCTCGAGACGATACACTTGCATATTCTGACACGTTCCAATAGAAGTGAAAGTAACAGTAAGATTGACATTTGCTTTCGGCAGGAAAGAGGGAAATTGAGTTCCGGCAAAATTTGTTGTGCCAAAAGGTGTCGAATTATAAACTACTTTGCTTGCTACCGAGTCAGTTTTTGCAAGACTTCCAACTCGCAAGTTGGTTCCCGATTGATAGATGTGATACATCGTTGTGTCGGGGCCAGTCTGTAATCCAAAACTTTGGGTAGGTTTAGGTGAGGGCAAAACGGAAGCAAGGGTAGTCGTTGGATTGAGATAATCATACTGTAAAACATCAGCAACAACAGGTGGAGCTACTGAACCTGTTACTGATAAATAAAGAAATCTTCCCCTGCGATCCCATTCAATATCATAGATCGATTGCCCAACAGTGGTTGTGGCTGAGTTAAGTATAAAGCGATCAAATGTAATTGCCCCTGAGGCATCGTTAAAATTCAGAATCAATGCATCATCGCTTCCTGTTTGAGGAGAGACGGCAATTTTTCTTGTTACCACACTGTAAGCAAAATTGGCAACAGTAATAGGTAGTCCAACACCCGGTGAAACAATTGTGGTAAAGGTGCCTGTAAAGCTTGCAGCATTTATTAACGTGGCGGAATAACTTTGAGAATTACTTTGATGAGTGATGAGCCAAAAATCGATACCATTGGCATGAGGTATTGTAATCATTGCTTCTGACCGATTGGATAATCCGGGAACAGCCACATTTTTTGGATTAAGAACATCGCCCAAAGCAGGGGCGGGAAAAACCGCATTGCCAAACACGGTAAGGTCAACAATGCTTCGACTTATAGAACCTCCCGTTGTAAAATTGGTTGAATTCGTAAAGAGAAAATATTTGTTCGGTTGTCCCGGAATCGAAGAGATAGCAACAGGCTGATTGGCAGTCGAGTTTCCATTTAATCCTGCTCCATTGAGCATGGGTAAATGACAGGCATCATAAACGCGAGAACCGTCTGAATAAAATAAAAGATTTGCGTTTGCCGGATCGGTGGCTACAGCAGCTCCTCCAATTCCAAAAGGCAGCGCCTGGTTGGTAACCGAAGTGGGTTGGTTGTTTCCCCGATTGAATTTTATACCACTTGTTGAATTGCCAAAGTACCAGTTATGCTGTGATAAGTTTTGCGCAATAGATGTAACCGTGAGAAAAATTAAAACTAACCCCAACCCCAGCTTTCCGCACTTCATCGCCCCCGATCTTTTCATGTTTATGTGAAACTTGTCCATTAAGCTACAGATCAAAAAATAATTCTAAAAATACACAACGCCAAACCACACTAAAGTAATACAATTTGACTGAAATTTTCGTTTAGTGGATGAAATGTCATCCGTCCTGCAATAAGATTTAATACAGTATAATCGAACAACGTGTCATGAGTCTGCAAAAACAAAAGATAAAAACCGCTAAAGCTCCCTATTTGTCGGCAAACACTTTTTTTAATGTTCATAAACGGTTTAATTTGCTTTAATGGAGAAGGCCAAATACCCCAACTTGCTGTATCGATTCGTTCTGTTGGCCCTTGTGTTAATCCTTTCAGCTCAAAGATCGGTAACTGCACAAGACCCACAATTCTCTCAATTCTACGCAGCACCGTTGTATCTAAATCCCGCTTTTGCGGGATCGACAGGGCAGGCCCGAGTGGGGATCAACTATCGGAATCAGTGGCCTTCCATTGATGCGAACTTTACTACGGTCTCTGCCTTTGCTGATTTTTATATCGAAGATAAGAATAGTGGTGTTGGTGTTTTGCTTAATCGCGATCGCGAAGGCGTTCTTGGTCTTCAATCCATCAGCTTAGCATTTCAATATTCATATGATCTGCAGATTGTGAAGGGCTTATCGTTCCGCCCTGGCTTTCAGGCTGCCATTTATAATCGTTCCATCAATTTTAACAAGCTCACCTTTGGCGATCAATTTGATCCGGCCACGGGTGACGTGATTAGCCCTACCTCTGCGGAGGGATTGAATACCGGGCAGTCGAAATTTTTTCCCGACATTTCTATAGGGGGATTGCTCTATAGTAAAAATGCATGGTTGGGTGGTGCGGTATTCCACATTACAGAACCTAATCAATCGTTGATCGGAGAGGAGAGTGTTCTTCCGAAAAAGATTAGCGCACATGCCGGCTACAAATTCTTTTTTAAAGAAGGCACAATGAAAACGGGTGTCTATGCAGTGCCACAGGAACGAAGTGTAGCACCAGCAGTTCAGTATCGTCATCAGGGCCAGTGGGATCAGATGGACATCGGAATGTATTTTACCTTCGAACCGATTATACTCGGAATGTGGTACAGGGGTATTCCCTTTAAAAGTGTCAACGGTTTTGCTAATAATGAATCGATTGTCTTGTTAGTTGGATTTACAAAGCGTGGGCCCAAAGACATTTTAAACATTGGTTATAGTTACGATTATACCATTTCTGAGCTTGGCCCCGGAAGTGGAGGAGCGCACGAGTTTAGCTTAGTGTATTCCTGGTCTACCCGCAATCCGCGCAAGCCGCCTAAGGATAAATTAGTCATTCCGTGTCCGGATTTCTAGATAGTTGATTCTTTAATCAACTATCTAGAAGTTACAACACCACGTTCACAATTCTTCCCGGCACAACGATTACCTTCTTCGGTGTCTTGCCTTCTGTCCACTTCATCACAATATCAGAAGCAAGTACCATTTTTTCAATGTCTTCTTTTGACATATCGAGCGCGAACTTCATTTCAGCTCTTACTTTACCGTTGATCGAGATCGGATAGTTGAAGACTGACTCTTTCAAGAACTCTTCATTGTAAGAAGGGAAGGTGGCATTCAAAATGGTATCGGCATGCCCTAACTTTTCCCAAAGCTCTTCGGCAATGTGCGGAGCGAAAGGCGAGAGTGCAATCACCAGCGGTTCGAGGATTGCTCTCTTATTGCACTTTATTGAACTCAGCTCATTAGCGCAGATCATGAACTCACTTACGGAAGTATTGAACGAGAAGCTTTCCATATCCTGTTCGATTTTCTTCAGTGTTTTGTGCAATACCTTCAGTTCCTCCCGTGAAGGTTCCGCGTCACTTACTTTAAGATTCCCCTGATGATCATGGAAGAGATTCCAAAACTTTCTTAAGAATTTAAACACACCGTCAATACCATTTGTATTCCAAGGCTTGGATTGCTCCAACGGGCCGAGGAACATTTCGTACATCCGAAGTGTATCGGCTCCGTAGCTATCAACAATTTCATCGGGGTGTACTATGTTCAGAAATGATTTACTCATTTTCTCCACTTCTGGTCGGGTTTCAATTCTTGACAGTTCTTGGGCATCGCCATTATCAAAAAATGTCCAACCCTCCTTTTCATAATGCCAATATGCATTGTTTGTGAAAAGTATCGGTTTGTATTTAGGCTTAGGCTCCTTACTTAACCAACGTGTTATATTCAAATAGAATTTACCTCCATCTGAGTCACAATCAGAAAATGTAGCGCGACCTTCATGGATGATTGTAGGAATAAATTGATCTGTAGTTGGGTCTTTATATTTGAACTCTAAATCTGTGTAATTATAAGTTACATAACTATTATGGCCAGATTCATTAATTATGACTGGAAATTTGGCTATGTTTTTATTTTCTTTGAAAATATATAAATGAAGTTCTTGCTTAGTTGTATGATTGCTCATCCAACTTGATTCTGGTCTTATTTCCTTTATCCATTGCGATATACCCGTAATCTTCCCCTGATTGATCAATTTCTTAAACGGCTCATCAAAATTCAAATAGCCTAAGTCATGGAGTATTTTTACCCACAGCCTCGCATACAGTAAGTGAGCTACTGCATGTTCTGAGCCACCAACATACACATCCACTTGTCCCCAATAGTCAAGTGCTTTCTTATCAGCAAATGCTTTGTCGTTATGCGGATCCATGTAGCGAAGGAAATACCAGGCTGCTCCGGCATGAGTAGGCATGGTGTTGCTGTCTCTTTTTAAATCTGGAGCAAAGTTGATCCACTCTTTTAAGTTAGCGAGAGGCCCTTCTCCACTTCCCGAGGGTTTAAAATTATTAGACTCAGGAAGTTCCAATGGCAATTCACTTTCCTCCATTGCATAAGGAAGATCGTCTTTATACACTACTGGGAAGGGTTCTCCCCAGTACCGCTGACGACTCCAGCCTGCATCGCGCATCTTATAATTGATCTGTCGCTTGCCAATGCCCAATTCTTCTAATTTTTTTCCAGCCACGTCAATGGCATCACGCATTACCATTCCATTGAGGAAGTTTGAGTTTTCAAGAATGGCATCCTTGGTTGGATTTGCTTCTTCTCCGTTGTAATGAGATCCGATAATGTTGGTGATCGGAAGTTTAAAATGCCTGGCAAACTTATAATCGCGTTCATCGCCACACGGCACAGCCATAATAGCGCCCGTTCCATAGCCAGCCAGTACGTACTCGCTGATCCACACCGGGATTTCCCTTCCATCGAATGGGTTGATTGCATATGCACCCGTGAAAGCGCCCGTGATCTTTTTTACTTCTGCCATGCGCTCTACTTCAGAGCGACTCTCCACATACTTCAAATATTTTTCTACTTCTTCTTTCTGCTCCGAGCTGGTGATTTTTTTTACCAACTCATGTTCCGGTGCAATAACCATAAAGTCAACTCCGAAGATGGTATCGGGGCGGGTGGTGAATACAGTCAATTGATAATTGTCAATTGTCAATTGAAAATTGATTAGTGCCCCAACACTCTTTCCAATCCAATTACGTTGGATTTCTTTCATGGATTCGCTGAAGTCAATTTCTTCCAGGCCTTTTAAGAGCCGCTCTGCGTATTCAGTAATGCGCAAGCTCCATTGACGCATTTGTTTTTTTACCACGGGAAAGCCACCACGGTAGCTCACGCCATTAATAACTTCGTCATTCGCTAGTACGGTACCTAACGCTTCACACCAATTCACATCCGTGTAGGCGAGATAGGAGAGGCGGTATTGCATTAGAATCTCCTGCTGTGTCTTCTCATCAAAAGCTCTCCACTCTTCAGCAGTAAAATATTCTTTTGA
>JANNRV010000188.1:0-37225 GCA_031401775.1 Bacteroidia bacterium
GCGTTGATAAAGAATTGAATCGCCCGTTTATATATGAATACAAAATTGAAGAAGGAAAATTATTCCTAAAGCATTGGTTTTTCAACAACGTCTATCAAGATGGATTCATGTGTCTAAGCGGCAAGCCGTTTAATAATCTACTAGAATTGGGTAGCGTCTTCTTCGGCGGGCCGTTCACTGAATACAACGCGAGTCCAGGATATACGAGGCATAGTTGTGACTCTAAAATGTATCAGACAGATCAGCTACTTCTATCTTAGGCTGATTTGGACTGATTGGTTTAACTGATTCTTTTTTAGCCTCTTGCTTTTTTACTTTTACCTCCGGCTGTATCGCGGATTGATTTTCTATCTCTTTATTTTCTATAACAGGAGCCTCGTCTTGTTGGACTGGAGCCGTGATTTCATTTTGTGTAACGCTTACTTCAGGCTTCTTTTCTGATTCCCCGGGTCTTAAATAGAAATACAAAGCAGTTCCAACAAGGGCAGCTGTGCCTACTACAGCAGCGAGTTTAGATGGAGAAATTCCACTTGTGTAACCACCTGAAATAGGTACATTATTTAGCATTGCTTTAAGCTCAGCAGCTCTGGCTTTCTTCACACTCTCAAGAATTTGCTTCTGCAATTCAACATCTGCCTTCAATGCAGGGTCGGAATTTATCTGCCGTTCAAATGAAGCCTTTTCCCGATCTCCAAGTCGGTTGGTCAAAAAATCATCTATTAATTCAATATTGCTCATGTTTTAATCTAAAAAGTCTTGCTCAGAATACTGAGCTTTAACAAGTTCATCTAATTTTTGTTTGCACTTATACTTCTTTGTCTTAGCCGTGTCCGTATTGGCAAATCCTAGTTTGTCTGCTATTTCCTGCATCGACATTTCATCAAAATAATAGTACATCAGCACTTTTTTGCATGTATCACCTAGTTGATCCATACATAGAGCGATGATCTTTTCACGCTCTGGGCTATCCATATCGATAGACACAGAATTATCTTTTTCCTCATTCGAAAGTCGTTTCTTTCGATCCAGCTCTTTTCTCCACAGATTTTGACAAATGCTGTAGATGTAGGTGCTTATTTTAGAAGTCAAAACCAGATTTCCTGATCGTGCCTTTTGCCAGAACACCACCAGGGCGTCTTGATACACATCTCTGGCTTCATCCTCAGTTCCACTATTGGTAATCACCAACTTGGTCATCATCCGATAGTACTTCTTATAAATGAACTCCAGAGCTTTTTCGTCTCCCTTCTGGATCCGTTCAAAAATCTCTTTTTCGTTCATTTCTGCGCTTAACTTGAATACTCGTATCGCCACGTATGGTAACCTTTAGGTAAGTTGAAAGGAATTTATAGGCAGGTAAAGATCACTATTTTCCGATAATTGGTTATTGTCGAAGGATTTCCGTGACTTTAGCTACAGAGCTTCTAACCAGGTTTGGGTTCGATAAAATGGACCGAGATAACCCCTCACTTTGAGCTTGCCCGCCTCGAGCCAGACTTTACAGCGGTATACTTTACCCACTTCAGGGTCAAGAATGCTCCCTCCGCTATACTCATCATCATCCAGCGACATTTCCTTAATTATCTCCATTCCAATGATTTTCTTATTAAAACGCACATCTTCCGGGCTACACTTGTCACAAATGGGATCAGGGTCTTCTTCTGGGTTTGGAAATAGTTTGATGATCTTTCCATAAATTTTACCCTGTCGTTCTATGATTTCTACGATAGACCTTGGCTCTCCTGTAGTATCATCAACTGATTTCCATTTGCCGGTGATGCTTGTTTGAGCCAGAGCGATGGAAGAGACACAGGATAGCGTCAGGATAATTAGTTGGATTTTCATTTCTTAAAAATAACAAAAAAAGAGCCATGCTTACAAAGCATGGCTCTTCATTAGGAACGGATTTTACTATTTTGCTTCAGTCAATGTGCTAACCACTTCAACTTTAGTTTTAATCTCTTCTTTCTTTGTGGATGTTGAAGGTTCATCAGGCACTAAAAGAGGAGCAATGACCAACGCCACTACTGACATTAGTTTTAATAGAATGTTTAGTGAAGGGCCTGAAGTGTCTTTGAATGGATCGCCAACGGTATCTCCAACCACTGCAGCCTTGTGTGGCTCAGATTTCTTGTAGTACATCTTACCATTGATTTCAACACCTTCTTCGAAACTCTTTTTTGCATTATCCCAGGCACCACCAGCATTTGATTGGAAGATAGCCATTAGCACACCTGTTACGGTAACACCAGCGAGCAATCCACCTAGGGCTTCTACACCTAATCCAGGCATAAACGCTACAGCAACAGGAACCACTACAGCCATCACACCGGGAAGAACCATTTCCCTCAACGCAGCTTTAGTTGAAATCTCAACGCACTTGCCGTATTCGGCTGAACCGTCAGCATCATGAAAAGTCTTTTGTTCATCGGCCGGCCATTCTTCAACGGGTGTATCTCCATTTTTCTTCATTAGGGCAAGCGCTGCTTTTAATTTAGGGATGTCGTTGAATTGCCTTCTTACTTCTTCGATCATGGCCATAGCGGCACGACCGACTGCACCCATGGCAAGGGCTGAGAATACGAAGGGCAGCATACCACCAATGAATAAGCCTGCCATCACGTTTGCTTTTGAAACATCAATTGTGCTGATCTTGGCTGTTGTCATGAATGCTCCAAATAAGGCAAGTGCTGTAAGTGCAGCAGATGCAATAGCGAAACCTTTTCCGATGGCTGCAGTTGTATTTCCAACGGCATCCAATTTATCTGTGCGTTGACGAACTTCCTTAGGGAGATCTGACATTTCAGCAATACCACCGGCATTGTCTGAAATGGGTCCATAAGCATCAACAGCTAACTGGATACCAAGATTTGAAAGCATGCCTACGGCAGCAATAGCAATACCATAAAGTCCACCGAAATGGAAAGCGCCAATGATAGAAGCAGCAATGATCAGAATAGGCCACATGGTTGACATCATGCCAACTCCAAGTCCTGCGATAATATTTGTTGCAGCACCGGTAGATGATTGTCTTACGATTGAAAGTACGGGCTTCTTGCCCATGGCTGTATAGTATTCAGTAATCAAACCAATTGCCACACCGGCAACTAATCCGATTACGGTGGCAACGAAAATGCCGGTTGAGGTATAATGATTTCCTAATAGGGGATCAGACCAAGCGTATAGAGGATCCTGAAACCACCATTCTGCCGGTAACATCCATTTGATAATGAACCATGAAGCGGCAATCATGATAACGGAGGAGACTATTTCTCCCATATTAAGTGCTGTTTGTGGATTTCCACCTTCTTTAACTTTTACAAAGAATGTTCCAAGGAAAGACATAACGATTCCAACACCGGCTAATACCAAAGGAAGAAGAACCGCTGAAAGGCCATCAAAATTATCGCTAAAACCGGGTACCATAAAAGCGGCACCAAGTACCATGGTACCTACGATTGAGCCTACATAAGATTCAAACAAATCAGCACCCATGCCGGCAACATCACCCACGTTATCACCTACGTTATCTGCAATGGTTGCAGGATTTAATGGATGATCTTCGGGAATACCTGCTTCTACTTTACCAACTAAGTCAGCGCCAACATCGGCAGCTTTTGTATAGATACCACCACCAACACGCGCAAATAATGCAATGGAAGATGCTCCAAATGAAAATCCAGTGATAATGGTGATAACCTGATTCAGTCCGGCCTGAGTATCTACACCATAAATTTTTGAGTAGATGATGAATAGAACGCTAAGCCCTAATACACCTATACCTACAACACCCATACCCATTACAGATCCGCCCACGAAGGCAACTTCTAACGCTTTGCCAAGACTTGTTCTTGCTGCGTTTGTTGTTCTCACGTTTGCTTTCGTAGCAACACGCATTCCTATAAATCCTGCAAGCGCTGAGCAGAATGCTCCAAGTGCAAATGAAACTCCGACCATCGGAGAAGAGGTTTCGCTATTGGCAGTTACTGCTAATAAAACAGCTACGCAGAGAACGAATATAGCGAGCACTTTATATTCAGCTTTCAAAAAGGCCATAGCACCTTCGGCTATGTGGCCTGCAATTTTTTTCATTTTGTCTGTGCCGGCATCTTGCTTTGCTACCCAAGCACTTTTCCAAACAACATACAACAGCCCCATAACTCCGAACAGGGGTAAAACATAGAGTAAATTTTGCATACAGGTTAAATAGGTTTATGATTCAAAAAAATCCCACCAAAGCAGGATGAGGCTTAAAAAAGCTTCGCAAAGATAGAAGAAGGGATAATATTTTAAAATATACGGAAAAACTGGCTTTTAGACTTGGAAAAGCTGTTTTAGAGCCGCCCATAGTTTTTGGCGTGAGGCTCCATTGGCGATTAACTCAGATAGACTTTCGGAGAGCACCATTTTAGTGGCCCCGGTCTCAATTAATTCGAAGTAATTCAGTCCTTTGATGGCCGGGCCAAAATAGATCAGTCTTTTAGGTTTCTCAAGCCAAGTGCTAAGATCAAGTGTGGGAGTGCAAACAACCTTAAATGCATCAAGACTTAACTTTGGACTAATTCTCTGACGAAGCGCTTCTGTGATTTTCGTAAGCTGTTCCTTTTCCTCCTCACTCAATTCGACCCATGGCTTGGTAATTATGACCTGAGTCTTTGGAGCTAGCTGATAAAGATCTTCCGCGTAAATGCTTTCGAAAATAAGATTCTCGTTCATTGACTATTCTTAATATCAAAGATGGACTTCAGTTCATGCGCTTCATTTGGGTTCATCCTTCCCGAAAGAATTAACCGAAGTTGTCTTCTGCGTAAGGCACCATGATAGAGTTCTTTCTCCTCATCGGTCTCAGGAACTACTTCAGGTACTTCCACAGGACTTCCATTTTTATCAACGGCCACGAAGGTAAAGTAGGCAGAATTGCTCGTCATCTTTTTCCCTTCCGGAATGTTTTCCGCATCAACATCAATTCTAATTTCAACTGATGAGTTAAATGATCGCGTCACTTTTGCCCTTAATGTCACAACATTTCCCAATTGAATGGGGGAGCGGAATGAAATATTGTCTACGGATGCCGTTACCACAATACTGTTGCAATGCTTCTGGCCTGCAATGGCCGAGACAACATCCATCCAATGCATCAGCCTTCCCCCCATAAGGTTATTGAGTGTATTGGTATCATTCGGCAATACAAGTTCAGTCATGCTGACGAAGGACTCTCGTGGAAATTTTTTCTTGCGGGACATGGATTGCAATCGTTATAGGTTCACTACTAAGTGTTAGGTTGTTGTCGAGTTTACAAAAATCACCAAAAATCTTTGCAATCCGAGAAGCTAATTGATTAATTAGCACAAATAAGTCATGCAAGCCAATCAAAATATAGCAAAAGGTACCTTCACACTCGTGGTGATTGCCTTTGCTTGCATTATTACTACTACCACCATTACGGGGTAGCGCCCTACATAGATCTAATACCCACTAAGACGATTCTATTTTTTAAGCTAAGCCAAACAAGAGTTTAGGTTTATGCAGGTTGGATATTATTTCATAAAAAAGAACTCATTGCAAATGAAAATTTTAAAATTTGGCGGCTCCTCAGTTGCTACTCCGGAAAGGATAAAGGCAGTAATAGAGATAATTCAACCGCTTTATGCGAAAGAGCCAATAGCAGTTGTCTTTTCCGCCTTTGGAGGTGCAACGGATGTTTTGATTGAGCTAAGCAATCAGGCGCTTTTAGGAAATCCCGAGTATAAAAAGAAATTGCAGGAACTTGAGTTTCGACATCTTGAAGCAGTAAGAGGTCTGATCGGTATTCAACGCCAAAGCAGCATTCTGGCACAGGTTAAGTTTACAATTAATGAACTTGAGGATATCCTTCATGGAGTCTTCTTAGTGAAAGAGCGCACCCCGCGAACATTGGATTTTATTATGAGCTTTGGTGAACGACTTTCGGCCTACATTATAACTGAAGCCTTCCGGGAGGCCGCCATACCGGCTGAGTTTTTGGATACACGTCAGGTGGTTAGGACGGATAATAATTTTGGTTTTGCCAAAGTGGATTTCGAAGTTACTAACAAATTGATCCGAGATCATTTTAATCACCACCCTGAGTTACAGATCATCACAGGCTTTATCGGAACTTCCCTCAGTGGCGAGACGACTACACTTGGCAGGAGTGGATCGGATTATACAGCGGCAATTTTTGCGGGTGCATTAAAAGCCTCCTACCTTGAGATATGGACTGATGTCGATGGCATGATGACAGCTGATCCCCGTAAAGTGAGGAAGGCGTTTACTGTTAAGGAGATGACGTATGAGGAGGCAATGGAGCTTTCACATTTCGGGGCGAAAGTGATTTTTCCTTCTACCATGCAACCGGCCATGGTCAATAAAATACCTATCCGGATTAAGAATACGTTCAATCCTTCATTTGCAGGTACTTTGATCAGCGCCAACGCCAACGGAAGAGACTTGATCATTAAGGGCATCTCTTCCATGAATAATATTAGTCTTTTAAGCGTGCAAGGAAGCGGGTTGCTAGGCGTTGTCGGTGTTTCGATGAGACTCTTCGGAACACTTGCACGTGAAAAGATTAATGTGATCCTGATTAGCCAGGCTTCTTCTGAACACTCCATTTGCTTTGCTGTTGAAAGTGGCTCGTCAGCCATGGCAAAGACGGCTATTGAAAAGGAATTTCAATATGAAATACGAAGTGGGGAAATGGATGAGATTCATGCGGAAAATGAATTGGCCATTATCGCTATTGTAGGAGAGGGCATGAAACATAATCCTGGCACAAGCGGACGGATGTTCAATGCATTGGGAAAGAATGGAATTAACATCAGTGCGATTGCCCAGGGTTCTTCAGAGTTAAACATTTCTGCTGTGATCCGTCAAGCTGATATTGCCAAAGCCTTAAATGTTCTTCACGAAGCTTTCTTCCTTTCTGATCGTAAAGTGTTAAATCTTTTTTTAGTAGGCACGGGGTTGATCGGAAAGAATCTCGTTCAGATGGTGAGCGATCAGTTCGCAACGTTAGCCAAAGAAAATCATCTGGAGGTGAATGTAGTTGCCGTTGCGAATAGTAAAAAAATGCTTTTTGATGAAGATGGATTAGAGCTGAGTTCTTTGATTGATAAAATGAAGTCCGAAGGTGATGTTATGAGCATGAAAGCTTTTGTCGACCGGATGAAACGATTGAATCTTTCCAACAGTATTTTCGTGGACTGCACTTCAAGCGAAGAGGTAACGGATCATTACGAGTCGATACTCACCTCCAATATTTCTATCGTGACACCCAACAAGAAGGCAAACTCGGGGCCGCTCAAAAAATACCAAGCGCTCAAGGCCGCATCGTATAAGCGCGGTGTCAGATTTTTGTATGAGACCAATGTAGGAGCAGGGCTCCCTGTTATTAATACATTAAACGATTTGTTACTCAGTGGTGATAAGGTGATTCGGATTGAGGCAGTATTGAGCGGGACTTTGAATTTTATATTCAGCTCGTATGGCAGTGGACAGCGATTTAGTGATGTTGTTAAAGAGGCAAAAGAAAGGGGTTTCACAGAACCTGATCCACGCGATGATTTAAATGGGATGGATGTGGCACGTAAGATACTTATCCTTGCAAGAGAGGCAGGAGCCAATCTTGAAATTTCTAATATTCAAGTAGAAAACTTAGTTCCGAAAAATTGTCGCGAAGAAAAATCGGTTGATAGTTTTTTCTCTTGCCTTGCCAAGAATGATCATGAGTTTGAGAAGCTTAGAGAAACAGCTGAGGCCAATGATGAAAAGCTCAGATATATGGCGGTTTTAGAAAATGGTATAGCCACTACCAAGCTTGCAAGCGTTGGTAAACAACATCCATTTTATTCTCTGGCAGGAAGTGATAATATTATATTGCTCACCACGGAGCGATACCATGAGCGGCCCATGATCATTCGTGGCCCCGGGGCAGGGGCCACCGTAACTGCGGCAGGTGTTTTTGCAGATATCATTCGTATAGGTAATTATTCTTCAAATTAGGCCCATGAAATCAATAAAGGCTTTTGCACCGGCTACCGTAGCAAACGTATGTTGTGGGTTTGATGTCCTTGGCTTTGCTGTTGATTTTCCGGGCGATGAAGTTATTCTTACTCTTACGAATGAATCAGGAGTTAGAATAATAAAAATTATTGGTGACAATGGAAGACTACCTCTTGAAGCGAATAAGAACACGGCAGGGGTTGCCGTTGAGTCCTACCTAAGAGCGATAAACAGTACACAAGGCGTTGAAATTGAATTGTATAAAAATCTTCCCTTAGGAAGTGGAATGGGATCAAGTGCTGCGAGCGGTGTGGCTGCACTCGTGGCAATTAATCATTTACTTGGAAATCCACTGACCCGTGAACAATTAATATCCCATGCTATGGAAGCAGAGAGAGTAGCCTGCGGATCAGCTCATGCGGATAATGTTGCGCCTTCCATGTTAGGTGGTTTTGTTCTTGTAAGAGATTATAATCCATTGGATATCATCAAGATTCCAACGAAAGGAGATTTATATTGTACCATGGTTCACCCGCACATTGAACTAAAAACTTCTGATTCAAGGCGTGTGTTAAAGCCCAATGTTGCATTAGCAGATGCAATTACTCAAAGTGGTAACATCGGTGGGCTTATGATTGGCCTTATGACTGCAGACTACGGCCTGATTGGTCGTTCGCTCAAGGATGTTATTGCTGAGCCTGTCCGTTCGGCATTCATTCCGGGATTTGAGATGACTAAGCAAGAAATGATTCGAGCAGGAGCTTTAGGCTGTGGTATTTCAGGTTCAGGACCAACACTGTTTGCCCTAAGCAGCAGTCATCAATATGCAATGCAAGCAGGGGAGGCCGCTCAACTACAATTTTTGAAGTACCGGTTGAAAAGTGAAGTATATGTTTCTAAAATTAATCTTGAAGGAGCAAGGATAGTTAATTAAGGAAATGAAATACTACAGCACGAACGATAACACAATTCGAGTTACACTGAAACAAGCCGTCATGGAAGGTCTTGCCGCTGATGGTGGACTTTACATGCCAGTAACTATTGCTTCTCTACCCAAAGATTTCTTCCTTCAACTTCCTGAAAAGTCATTTCCAGAAATTTCATATCAAGTAGCCAAGGTTTTACTAGGCGATGATGTGACGGATGAAGTGCTTAGAAAAATTATAAACCATACTATTCAATTTGAAGCTCCTTTAGTTGAGTTAGAGGAGAATGTATATTCTTTAGAATTGTTTCACGGCCCAACCCTCGCATTCAAAGATTTTGGTGCAAGATTCCTTTCGGGGTTACTAGGTTATTTTGCCGAACAACAGTCAAAGGAAATTACCATTCTTGTCGCCACGTCTGGTGATACTGGAAGTGCAGTAGCCAATGGTTTTTTTAATATTCCCGGAACACGAGTAATTGTTCTCTATCCTTCCGGGAAAGTAAGTGAGATTCAGGAAAAGCAGTTCACGACACTGGGAGGAAATATTACTGCACTGGAAGTAGCCGGTACTTTTGATGATTGTCAGCACCTTGTAAAACAAGCATTCATGGATTCTGATTTGAAACAAAGTCTTCAACTCGCTTCCGCTAACTCCATTAACATTGCCCGACTCATCCCTCAGACGTTTTATTATTTCCACGCTATCGCACAACTCAACAGTCCGGATAAGGGAGTTGTTTTTTCTGTTCCAAGTGGAAACTTTGGTAACCTCACGGCAGGACTATTTGCAAAACGAATGGGGCTTCCAATATCAAAGCTCATAGCAGCTACCAATGTAAATGACATTGTTCCTTCTTATTTACATTCAGGAAAATTCTCTCCACGCCCCTCTATACAGACCATCAGCAATGCAATGGATGTCGGTAATCCAAGCAATTTTTCGAGAATGATTGATCTTTATAAGAACGATCTGGCATTGCTCTCCCGTGATGTAGAAGGTTATGTGTTTACTGATCAAGAGACAGTCCAAACAATGGAAAGTGTTCACAAAGCCAGACGTTATACACTTGACCCGCATGGCGCAGTTGGCTATCTG
The DNA here is from genome assembly GCA_031401775.1 of Bacteroidia bacterium. GTDB lineage: Bacteria > Bacteroidota > Bacteroidia > Cytophagales > Cyclobacteriaceae > ELB16-189. Next base: position 10,047 of record JANNRV010000188.1, read on the forward strand.
GGACTTAAAAAATATTTGAAAGAAAATTCAACCGGTGAGCTAGGCATTTTTCTGGAGACTGCGCACCCAGGAAAATTTAATGAAGTGGTGGAAAAATCAATTCTCCAAAAAGTTGAGTTACCTGAGCGACTTCTACAATTGGTTAAAAAGCAAAAAACGAGTGTTGCGATGAAGAATGATTTTGAACAGTTAAAAGAAATTCTTTTGAGCTGATTAACTTTTCCAACCTTGTTCTCCCAGCAGCGGAACAAACGCAAAGTAGTCGAATTCTTCTTTAGTAAGCTTCCCTTTCTTCTTGGTAATCTTTACCATCTTTTGCTTTTCCCGATCCCCAACAGGAATTATTAAAATTCCATTTTCAGCCAGTTGATCGGTTAGCGCAGCGGGGATAATAGGAGCTCCCGCTGTGACAATGATTTTATCAAAAGGAGCTTTAGCGGGTAACCCTTTTGACCCATCTCCACAAAGAAAAAATGGATTATAGCCCATCTCCGGTAGCTTGGCTTTCACCTTCTCGTAAAGTTTTCTTTGATACTCGATAGTATAGAGTTTAGCCCCCAATTCCATTAGGATGCACGCCTGGTATCCGGAACCCGTTCCTATCTCTAAAACCTTATCATCAGGCTTTATCTCAAGTTTCTCAGTCTGGAAGGCTACCGTATAGGGCTGAGAGATAGTTTGACCCTCTCCGATAGGAAAGGCCTTATCTTCATAGGCGTGATTGAGCAGCGCATCGTCAAAAAAAACGTGCCTTGGCACTTTTCCAATGGCACTCAAAAGTCTCTCGTCTAAAATGCCTTTTAAACGCAATATTTTGACCAGCTTATTCCTTAATCCTCGTTGCTTGTAGTTATCCTCAATCATTATAAAATAGCGTAAAAAAGCCGTTTTTTGCCCCTAAACAAAGTTTTATTAAAAATGTAGGAAAAATGAAACCTATGCATCTACTTTGGGGTTCTCAAAAACACAGTGATAAACTATTTTGCCATAGCGTTCACCGTGTGTACCTGATCCTTACAGTAGGAGTGGCCAAAACCACCCGCTACTGTACGGGCAGGTTAAGTCTTCAGACCTTCTTCTCAAAAACCTATTAGAATAAACGGTGCCCAATAATAGGGAAGCGAATACTTTCCTTCGTCAATCATTTTTACTTTGGCCTGTTGAAGTGTTTCTCTGAAATTTTGATCCTTATTTTGGACAAGGCTTCTATAGAAATCCGTCATTAATTGTGACGTTGATTCGTCTGCCACACTCCAAAAGGAAACAATGATATTTCTTGCCCCTGCATAAACCAGTGCACGAGACAAACCAATTACGCCTTCGCCTTTGGATAATTTACCCAAGCCGGTCTGGCAAGCGGAAAGAACGGCCAACTCAGCATTGAGATTAAGATTATAAATTTCTCCTGCAAAAAGATTTCCATCCTCTTGTTGGCCCGGTTGTAAATAGACTCTTGATAATTCCGGGTCTGTTTCGTCTACTACTCCATGCGTTGCGAAGTGAAGATAATCAAACTTGGACAACGCCCCTGACTTTATGATGTCTTCGTTAGCTTCTTTAAATTTTATAATGGAGGTTGAATTGGTCGGGAACAACGCAGCAATGGTATTGACTTCTGATTCTGTTCCTGGAAGTGATGCCATGTTGTCTTTTTCAGGGAATTGTATAGGTGCACACAAAAAAATGGAAGGAGCGGTTTTCGTTCTTTTCGCTTTAGACTTTTGAGTTAATAAGCCTGCCGAAAATTCATAGCTCACCGCAAAACGTTTGACTACAAGAGGCATGGAGATGAATTCATGTGACTTATTCTTTTTATAGAAAAGTGCCTCAAAGGGTATTGTACCTAGCCTTCCTGAGGGGATGATTACAAGGTTATTGATTGATTTTGGAAGTCGAGGGATAAGTACTTTTGAAAGTGCTGACGCTGACTTTTGATAAGAAGAAGATTCACTGAAAACTATTCCATTATTTAATCCTTTAGAATATTTATCAAAATCAGGAGGAAGCGTCAGGTTCTTAATCTTAAAGTGCTTCTTCGAGATGATGAACTGATATAAGCGTTTGTCGTTATCTGCTATAAAGTAACTGATAATAGCGGTTTTTTTATCCAACAACTGTTGCAGGCCGGCAATGGTGGGAGAGGCCTGATTGAACTTCAAGTTAAAGTAGTTGGGATAGTCTTTTTCCAGTTTCTTAATAAAACTATTGTAGTCCTGATTAAGATTGAAAAGAGTTTCGCGTAAGTATTTCTCCTCTTCGGTGGATGGCTTTTGAGAAAGCTTTTGAATCAAAAATGCGATTGTTGACTTCAGATTTTTTTCCTCCTCGACTAATTTATCCGGGATGCCTGCAAATGATTTTGCAGAAGCATCCGCTATGGATTCTTGTAAAACAGCAGACTTACTTTTTTCAGCAAAATAAAATGCCACTTCCCGATAGTGTTTGCAGTCGATGGTCATTTCACTCATGGCATAGGCTAAGCGGACACCGTCTTCATATACCTCGCTGGCCGAACCTCCAAGTTCAAGTTTATCATTTTCATCGGAGCTATGATGACGAATGTTATCGATCAGCGAATCCGAAAGGTAAAGGCAATTGAGTGCTAGCTTTAGGTCTTCAAGTTTTAACGTTTTACCGAAATGTTGGGCTTCAAGAGCTTTCGCTTTCGAACGCAAGGAATAAAGAAGAACTTTTCCGTTATAAAAATCGGTGACCGTAGGATTAGCCGTGATCGTCTTGTTATTAAATGTTGGTGAGTTGGCTATAATTGCTTCTTGAAAACTCTCTAATGCCTCTTGGTAATTATTGTTGCCGAGCTTGAGTGTGCCCATCTGATTTAATAAAGAGGCAATGTCAGGATGCTTGTTGCCATAAGAACTTCGGTAGATTAACAATGCTTTTTCAAAATAGGCTTGCGCGGCTTTTTGGTCTCCCATTTGAGTATAGGTTCTCCCCAAATTAAGAAGCACTACTGCCTGACTGGGATGTCCATTCGGGTAAACTTTTTGCCAAATGGACAGCGCTGATTCAAAATTATTGACTGCATCGCCATAGAGCTTTAGCTGAAGATACATGAGGCCAATATTGGTATTGGCTATAGCAATTTTAGGATGGTCTTTTCCATGCAGCTTCTCATAGACGGCAAGAGCTTTTTCATAAAACTCCAATGCCTTATCAACATCAGTTTGACTATAGACCAATCCCAGGTCATTATAAGACGCTGCTATAGCTTCACTATTTCCACCATTGGAAGTTTGGCGAATTTGTAAGGACATCAGTCCGGTTTCTTCAGCTTGATTGAGTTTTCCTGTACTTAAATACAAAGAGCTTAAGTGAGATAAACATTGGGCAGCCTCTTGTGAATTCTGTTTTCCTGAATCGCGGAATATTGTCAAGGCTTGTTGAAGGTTCTCCATCGCCAAGTCGTTGCGAGCCTTATTGAGGTATAGAAAGCCTAAGTTGGTTTGAGTGATGGCTTGTATAAAGGAATCTTCACGCTTAACCGTATTCAGGATTGATTCAGCTTCATCAAGATTTCCCTGAAGAATTGAAATCTCAGCAGATTTATTTAATAAGAGAGGAGAACTAGTTAGTTCGCCAATCGTCTGAATTAGAGATTTAGCTTCCGCATAGTTAGCAAAGGAAATGAGTGAATCTATTTTTGATATCGTTCGATTCTGGCAACAGCCGATAATTGGCGCCAGGCACATAGCTGCACTAAATATAAATGTGCGCATGGTCAGAATCGATAGAAATAAGTGAAAGAAAAGACGAACACGCGGCTTAGCCCATCAGGGTTAATATCTCTTTGCCTCAATTTATGCCCCACGAGTAGTTTAATTCCGGATTGAACATTAAAATTATATCCCACGGTGGCAATAGCGGATAGCGCCAAACCTTTCCCTTCCTTCGGGCTTACTCGTTCCTGAATTGAATTGGCAGTTTGCCCTGATTTGGTGAACTCATCCCTTTGTATCCGGTAGATAGGTAATAACCCTGCTGAAAAGTTAACTTTTGAAAAGCGAAAATTACGTTCTACTCTTAGCATTACATCAATACCCCTTCGAAGATCTTTTGCCTGATTATATTGATTAACATATGGCTCTTCGTCAGTCCCCGCCCATGCACTCCAAATAAATTGATTATTGTTTTGATTGAGTGGAATCTGGATGCCTGTAGCAAAGAGCCATTTTCTATTGATCAAAGACAGGCCGGCAATGACATCATAGGTTCCCAAACTGGTTTGATAGTACATGGGCAGCGGCAGTCCATTGGTTGACTTATCTGATTTATTGGTTGGGATTTTACTGCCCAATGATAAGTTGAGATCAAATGCATCAGACGAATAGATGCTTCTGGTAAAGCACAGGGAAATATCACCAATGCTGTTGGTGTTAGCCAATCTTCCCTCTATTGCCTGGTAGGGCAGTTTGACTTGAAATGCATTTTTGCTATTAAGCGTAAAGTTCAGATCTGCTGTGGCAACGTAAATGACTGGCGTAAGCGTGGTGGTGCCTCGATAGAAACTAAATTCCATGCTCCTCAGTTTGAGTGCAATCTTTTTGTTGTAAGGTTGATCGGGCTTCATGGCACCCATCGTGCAAAATCCCGCATCGCTACAACCTTGTGAAAGGGCAGAAAGGGAACACCCTAAAGTAATTGTCAGTAGATAAAGTGCTTTCATTAACTCCTCGCGAAGTTAGGAATGCTGGGCGCATTATCAAAGAAGAGTCTTTTTGATAAGTAAATATTTATGATTGTTTGTTCATAAAAAAACCTTTCAGAAGAGATTCTAAAAGGTTCATAAGATCATTTCCAATAATCCTACATCCCCAGTGACTGATTCTCAACAGAAGCCAATTCGATCAGCTTTTCATATTCGGCTGCATTCAAATCATTGAAGAAATAATGAATTGGATTCACATGGGCGCCATTGATAAATACTTCATAATGTAAATGAGGCGCAGTAGATAGTCCTGTATCGCCCACGTAACCGATTAATTCTCCACGCTTTACCCGCTGTCCTTTGCGGACGGCAAAACCGTGCATGTGGGCATAGCGAGTACGATAGCCAAATCCATGGTCGATCTCAATTGATTTTCCATATCCACTAAAGCTTACATTCACGTCATCAATAAGTCCATCCGCTGTTGCATAAATGGGGGTGCCAATCACAGCTGCAAAGTCAACCCCTGTATGCATTTTCTTTACCTTATAAATAGGATGAATTCTTAAACCAAATCCTGAGGCAAGTGCAATTAATTCCTTATTGGCTACGGGCTGGATGGCAGGAATGGCCGCAAATAGTTTTTCTTTTTTCTCCGCCAACTGAACTACTTCATCCTGTGATTTTGATTCGATATAAACTTTTCTTCTCAGTTTGTCTACCGTTTCAGTTATTTTAAGAATAATGTCCTCATGGATTACATTTTTGTCTTTGATATCCGAATATCGATCAACACCACCAACCCCTGCTCCCCGAATGGTGCTTTCAATGGGCTCGGCTCCAAGCACCACACGGTAGATGTTATCATCGCGATGCTCCATGTCTGCCAAAATCTTGTTTAGTCGTTCTACTTCATTATTCAAGCCTTCATAGTAGAACTCCATTTCCTTTACCTCATTTCTGAGCAAAAGTTCTTTGGGTGATTCAAAGTAGTTACTGTAAAGAAGGAGCATGCCCACCGCCATGGCCAACGTCAGCGACAAAATCCCCAAGGCGTTGATCACGATATCACTTGTCTTGGTGCGTACGCGCTCGTACTTACAAGTTTCAGTGTCGTAGTAATATTTTATCCGTGCCATTTTTTACGTTTGCAGAGGCCTAAAGGGCTTCATTATTTCTTCGTTACATTCCAGAAAAGGCCCGCCTAAAAGGTCGATGCAGTAGGGGATAGCCGGGAAAACAGCATCCAAGCATTGACGGATGGCCTTTGGTTTGCCGGGCAAATTTACAATTAAAGTTTGATTTCTTATGCCTGCTGTCTGTCTTGATAATATGGCGGTAGGAACATATTTAAGGCTCACCTGCCTCATTAGCTCGCCAAATCCGAGCATTAGTTTATCACAAACGGCTTCTGTCGCTTCAGGTGTAACGTCCCTTTTGGCCGGGCCCGTTCCTCCGGAAGTAATGATCAGGCAGCAACCTTTCTTATCGGACATGCTTATTAGCATTTGTTCAATCAAAGGTTGTTCATCGGGTACAACAGCATACTCTTTTTCCCATGGACTTTTGAGGTATTCGTTGAGCGTAGAAACGATGGCTTTACCGGGAATGTCTTCATAGATCCCCTGACTTGCGCGATCAGAAACGTTGATGATTCCAATTCTAATCATGAAGCATTAATTGGGCCTTGATTTTCACTTACTTTGAATTTAATATTTTTTGAGCGCCCTTTTTTGAAAACCATTCTTCCTTGCGCTTTGCCTTTCCTTAATTCTCTTTGTTGGTCAATGGGCAATGCAATGATTTCTTTGCATTCATCCGAGCAACAGCCTTCATATTTAGAAGCGCATTCCTTGCACTGAATAAAAAGAAGATGGCAGGCTTCGTTCTTACAATTCGTATGTGCAGCAGACGTATTGCCGCATTGGTGACATACACTAATGATCTCAGTAGAAATTTTTTCCCCCAGACGCTCGTCAAAAACAAAATTTGTTCCAAGGAATTTATTCTCCAGACCTTGTGCTTTCACCTGCCGTGTATATTCGATGATGCCGCCATCCAGTTGAAAAATGTTTTTAAAACCTCTATGCTTAAACCACGCACTTGCTTTTTCGCACCGAATGCCACCTGTGCAATACATGACAATATTGTTTTCTTTTTTGCCTGTCAGTATATCTTCGACAATAGGAAGCGATTCTCTAAACGTATCAACATCGGGAAGGATGGCATTTTTAAAATGACCCACCTCGCTTTCATAGTGATTTCGCATATCAACTACGACAGTGTTACCTTCTTTAGTAAGTTGGTTGAATTCGGTTGCGCTCAAATGTATTCCTGAATCAGATGCATTGAATGTTTCATCTTTCAAGCCATCCGCAACAATTTTTGTTCTTACCTGAATTTTTAGTTTAAAAAATGATTTACCGTCATCTTCTATGGCTAGATTGAGTCTTACGCCATTCAGAAAAGGAATCCCATACAATTGCTTTTTGAATGCTTTAAAATTTTCAGTGGGTATGCTTAGTTGGGCATTGATTCCTTCGTTGGCAATGTAAATTCGACCCCAAGCCTCGAGGCTAGACCATTCTTTGTAAAGTTCATCCCGAAAAGCCTTTGGGTCTTCTAGGAGATGGTATTTATAGAATGAAAGCGTTGTCCTATGAACGGCAATAGTGTTGTGAAGCCTTTCCTTTAGCAGTTTGCCATTGATTTTATTATATAGCGCCATACATGCAAATCTGAATGCGAAAGTACCACTATTTGTTAGTTTGATCAATATCCCACTGCAGTCTATCGGAGATCATCTGCAGGAAATGATTAGTTAATTAGTAGCGGGACTTAATTGACCTCTAACGAGTTTATTGTAATCTTCACATGAAAGAAATCCATGCTTCGAGCAATAGGGGCAGGTTTTATAGGTTTCTCCAAAATACCCTCTTTTGATAATCACAGTTGCCCCATTGCATACAGGGCAGACGACTTTGCCTGCAGGACCGCAATCAATATCATAATCTTTGGATAAGATTTCAACAGCTTGCTTTGATTGAATCTTTTGTTCTTTGATTAATTCGATTTCCGCTTTCTTTAACCATTCGGTTGATGCTTCCGAATATTGTCCTGTAGTTCCTTTTAATTGAATATACTTATTCAACCAGTCAACGCTTTGTTTGTATTTGCCAAGGTAAAACGAGTTGCGACCAAAATGATAGGTGAGATCGGAAGGAATGCTTTTTGAGTTTTTTAATGCATAAAGAAATTTTTCATCTGCCTCTTCATACATTTCATGCTCACTCAAATAAATGGCCGAATCGATTAGCATGGAAACCTGGCGTTGCTTTTCAGCTTCACGCTGCATCTCCATAAGTTTAATTTTCTCCTTTTCCGACTCCTGGCCTCTCGCTTGAAACGGGTTCACGATCAAAAATAGTCCTATTGAGAAAATGATAAAGTTCTTCACGCTTTAGTTGATTTGGCATTCAGTAGAAAATCTTTTTTTGATAAGTTGAGCCATTCGAGTGTAGCATTGCAAAAGATGTCTTCTTTTACTTTTTTACTTATGTCCATCTCTTCAATGAATTTCCCCACGGTAAGATCGCCCAGTGGAAAAGGATAATCCGTACCGAGGGTAATTCGTTTAGAACCTTGTAGTTTGATTACATACTCAAGGCTCAGCGCATCATGCGTGATACTATCAACCCAAAATTTTCCCAAGTATTTTCTCGGATTAATATTGTTATCAATGGCTACCAAATCAGGGCGACAATCAAAACCATGTTCAATTCTTCCAATGGTAAATAGAAAAGATCCACCGGCATGGGCAAAATTGATTCTCAATTTTGGTAATCTTTCAAAAACCCCGCCAAAGATCATGGAGCAGAGTGCACGTGATGTTTCTGCCGGCATCCCCACCAGCCAGGGCAACCAATACTTCTGCATTTTTTTTTCACCCATCATATTCCAGGGGTGAATAAGCAAAGCAAGTCCCAGTTTCTCGCAAGCTTCGAATAGGGGGAAGAACCGTTCCTCGTTCAGATTTTCATCATTGATATTGGAGCCGATTTGAATTCCTTTTAAGCCGATTTTTTTGCAACGCTCTGCTTCCTTGATGGCCAACTCTGTATCCTGCATTGGCAATGTGCCGAGGCCAACATAATTTTTAGGATATTTATCCACCAAGCCAGCGATATGGTCATTCAAATATTGAGAAAGAGCAAGACAGTCCATTGGCTGTGCCCAATATGAAAACATAACAGGAATCGTACAAACCACCTGGACCTGAGTTTTGAAAGGCGCATACTCATCAATGCGAAGAGAGGCATTCCAGCAGTTTTCCTTTATTTCGCGAAAGAACTGATTGCCTCGCATCATCTTGGCAAATCCTTTCTTATGGTGCTGTAGATAGATGAAATCTCCATAGCCAAACTTCTCTGCCCAATTGGGCATTTTCTTAGGGAGAATGTGAGTATGGCTATCGATTTTGAGCATAGACATCCTGCAAAGGTAAGAAATCAAACAGTTGACAATGAAATATCCTCGCTTTGGGATATCTTAATTGTCAATTGAACATTGCCAATTGTCCATTAATTTACAGTGTCCAGCCGGTTCTGTATTCTCTCTTTACAAATGCATTGGCTTCGTCAAAATTGGTGATCCTCATATTCTTTGCATCCCAAAGAAGTTTTTTACGCCCCGGGTATAAGGTCTGCTGACCATCTGCTGAAGTGGTTTTTATATTATAGCTGCGGATAGCAAGGTTCCCCATCAAAACACTTTCTGCAAAAGGTCCCGCGTAATCAAACGGAGAACTTAGTTCTGCTTTTCCAAAACCTTTGAGGCACGCGTTTACCCATTGAATATAATGCCCTTCAGGTACCCTTGCGAGTATAGGAGCAGGGAAAGTCACTTCTTTCATTCTGGTAGTTGGTAACAAGACAGGAGGCATTGCATAATTGCCAATCATTTTACCTTTCGATCCTTCAAAAATAACTCCGCCATTGTAATCACCCATTTTTTCATCAGGCAGTAATTCTTCGGGTCGTTCGGGCAAAAGACCACCATCCATCCAGGTTAATCGTAATGTTCCCTTTCCATCTTTGCGTGGATACTTTAAGTGAATGATCGATGATGAAGGACAGCTTTCCAGGTAATTGGCTTCCTTAAAAAAACCTTCCCATGCCGTAGTGGTGCTACACTCTACTTCAGTAGGAAAATCTATCGGTAAGATTCTAAAAACAGGATCAAGAATATGGCAGCCCATATCACCTAATGCTCCGGTACCGAATTCCCACCAGCCTCTCCAATTGAAAGGCAAATAGGCTGGATTGTAATCAATTTGTTTAGCTGGCCCAAGCCACAGATCCCAATCCAGCTCTTTTGGAACATCAAATGTTCCGACCGGGGCAGGAATTCCTTGTGGCCATACCGGACGATTCGTCCAGGCAGTTACTTTATTCACATCACCGATCAATCCTGCATCATACCATTCTTTCATAGTGCGTACATATTCCGCTGACGCGAATTGATTTCCCATTTGCGTTACCACTTTGTATTTACGTGCAGCTTCGGTCAGCATCCGCGATTCATAAATACTATACGTCAATGGTTTTTGGCAATAGACATGTTTCTTTCTTTCGATGGCGGCCATAGCGGCAGTAGCATGTGTGTGGTCCGGAGAAGAAACAGTAACCGCATCGATATTTTTCAACTCTTTATCGAACATCACCCGAAAATCCCTGTAGTATTTCGCCTGCGGAAAATTCTTCACTGACTCCACCGCCATGCGATCATCAACATCACATAGAAATGATACTTTAACGTTAGGGCTTTTGGCAATTTCAGTAAGATCACTTGTGCCTTTCCCTCCAACACCAATTCCTGCCACGTAAAGCGTATCACTTGGTGCTACAAAGCCCTTACCCAACACAAAGCGAGGGATGATGGTAAACGCTGCTGCTGCAAGCCCTGCATTTTTTAAAAAGTTTCTTCTTGATATAGGAGCGAGTGGGGGAGTTGATTTCTTTAGAGGCATGGATAATTTAAGATTTAAGATGTGAGATTTAAGATTTACAACTAAGAGTCATTTGATATACGATGTTTTGAATTTAGAATATTGAATTTAATTACTCGTCAAATTTAACACTCTCGGCTAAAGTTCTTTCATCATATTTTACGCCATAGTGATCAAGAACATCCTGTGGTACTCCATCCCATTGGTTTGGTCTGTTGCCAAGATAGCCAATATCTTTAATGCCGATTTCGCTGGTATAAAATCCAGTAGCAGTGAGATTGCGCATGAGGTTGAAGAACGCAACGCCTTGTTGCAGCTCTGGCTTTGCCAACTCAGGGTAGGCAATCGCATCGACCATTTCAATTTGTTGTTGTACCGTGCTTGAAGCGAAGTCGGAATTGAAGCGCTTAAGGCACTGAATATCCAGCCACTTCAGTCCACCCCGCATTGGAATTTGATGCATGGGCATATCTTTCACTATAAATTCAATGAAGGCAGGAACCCTTGCGTCCGTGGCTGAACCTGATGTCTCATCTCTTGGAATGATGATATCAGAAAGGATGTGAATAGTTTTCATTTCGTGATCATCAAAGAATTTTTCACTCAGGAGTTTGCGTTCGCGAATCACTTCCTGAGGATTACGGTCGATCATGAATTCCTTGGGAGCTTCAGCAGTGTCTTTCGATGGTTCACATGATAACAAAACGCCTGCACCAAGAGATCCTACAGCCAGGGTTTTTAAATATTTTCTTCTATCCATAATAGTAGTTGTTGGTTGTTGGTTGATCGTTATTCGTTATGTATCGAACTTTCCATTAACGATCTGCAACTATGATTATAAATTTTGTTTCCTTAATTCCTCAATTATAAATTCACTGGCTCTCATCGAGAGCGCAAGAATTGTCCATGTGGGGTTCTTGTCTGCCTGCGATACAAAAGGACCTCCATCAACTACAAAAAGATTCTTGACTTCATGTGCCTGATTGAACTTATTAACAACTGATTTCTTTGGATCATCGCCCATCCTTGTTGTTCCCACTTCATGGATGATTCGCCCGGGAGCTTCAAGCCCGTAGTCATTTTCCTTTCCATCCTTACCCCACGTTACCACGCCACCCATTTTATCAATAATTTCCGCGAAGGTCTCTTTCATATGTTTGGCCTGCTTCACTTCATGATCGCTCCAGTTGTAATGGAAGCGCAACACAGGAATACCATATTTATCAACGGTAGTGGGATCAATCTCACAATAATTATCTTCTCGCGCAATGGCCTCGCCTCGGCCTGCCATACCAAAAGAAGCACTGTAGAAATAGCGATAATCATCTTTCAATGAAGCACCATAACCGCCCGCTGCTTTTTGCTTTCCATCACGACCAGGGTATTTCCCATTAGTTTCTTCCATACCAAAGCCAAAGCCGTACATAGGCATGCCCATACCACCACCATACTCGATATGATAGCCTCGCGGGAAATCAAGCTTCTTATTATCAAGCCACCAGGGAGAATAGACATGCAGGCCACCAACACCATCTTCATTGTATCGTTTGCGACCAACAAGTTTGGGAAGAATGCCTCCCATCGATGCGCCTGTTGAATCATGCAAGTATTTACCCACCAGTCCACTTGAGTTCGCTAAGCCGTTGGAAAAGAGAACTGACTTAGAATTAAGTAGTAATCGAGCTGATTCGCATGCGCTGGCTGCCAGAATTACCACTTTTGCATTCACTGTATATTCCTGCATGTCGTCTTTGTTAACAAACGAAATGCCTGTGGCCTTACCTTGCGCATTAGTTTGTACTTCACGGGCCATCGCATTGGGTATGACATCAACATTACCGGTCTTTAGCGCAGGCTTAATCAAAACGGACGAAGAAGAAAAATCGCCATACACTGTGCAACCTCGATTGCACTGGGAGCAATAGAAGCAAGCTCCTCTCTCTTTATTAATTGGCTTGGTAAGAATAGAAAGTCGGGATGGGATGACTGGAACACCCACTTTGGTAGCGGCTTCTTTAATAAATAGTTCATGCAGGCGTGGCTTTGGTGGTGGAAGAAAAATACTATCCGGATCATTGGGTAGATTTTCTGTTGATCCAAACACTCCAATAAGCCGGTCGATTTTATCATAGTACGGAGCAACATCATCATAACCTATTGGCCAATTGTCTCCTAATCCATCAGTATTTTTTCTCTTAAAATCTTTTGGACCAAAGCGTAGTGAAATTCTGCCCCAGTGATTGGTGCGTCCTCCTACCATGCGGGAGCGGAACCAATCGAACTTTGTTCCGTCTTTGTGTGTGTAAGGCTCGCCCTCCAACTCCCATCCTCCGTAGGCTGCATCAAAATCTCCAAAACTACGAAGCGAACTACTAGCTCCCCTGCGTGGTGATTCCCAGGGCCATTTTAATTGTGTCACATTTTTGGCGGGATCATAAAGAGGTCCTGCTTCCAGCAACACTACTTTAATTCCTGCATTAGCCAATATGTAGGCTGCCATTCCGCCACCGGCACCTGAGCCGACAATACACACATCGTAATCTTTCTGAGTTTTTTTGATTTGAAAATCGGCCATGAAAAGAAGTTAAGAATGACTTCTCTAAATGTAGCCGATTCAATCAGATTTCAAAAGTCAATCTTGAAAGGCGGTGTTCTTTTTATTGGCTTCGTTTATAAGATTCCGCGGTTTGCCGGATTCCTTCTGCGTAGGTGGTAGTCTTAAATGTAAAGGCTTTGTCAAACTTGCTGCTATCGAAAAGATAGTCTGAGTCATTTTGATAGAGCATCTCCAAACTTTCCTTAATCACACCTATGAATAGCCCCAGGATTCGGAGCATCCACATTGGAAGTGTCATGTATCCAGGCTTCATGCCAAAGGCGGTGGCGGAAAGATCAGCAATTTGTTTCATGGTCAATACATTCTTATCTGTAGGGAGATGCCACACTTGGTTGAATGCAGTATCTGTATTTCCCAAGATAGCTGTGGCTTTAGCAGCATCAGGAGTAAAAATCATAGAATGATTGAATTTATCGCTGATCATGATCTGTGCTTTTTTTCCTTTTGCGTAGTTGTCGAAGATCATCACATTGATAAAACTCAATGGGGTTTGTGGTCCATAAAAGTCAGGGGCCCTTGCAATGAGTGCCTTTAGGTTACCCTTTGCCACCTCTTCGAGAATCATGTTTGCCATTCTTGCCCTTACTTCGCCTTTTTGACTAATTGGTTTTACAGGAGTTTCTTCAGTCATCCAACCTTTAACTCGGCCATAGCAATACACATTATCGAAGAAAACAAGTTTGGCATTGTACTTTTCGCAAGCCTGTATCACATTGTCCATGATCAACGGCCATTGAATTCTCCAGGTGTCAAGCTGATAGGGAAGACCGATGGTAAGATAAACTACCTCGGAACCTTTTACTGCTAAAAAAGTTTGATCCTTATTGAGAAGATCTGCCACCATAAGTTGATCGGTTTCGTTGATCTTTTTTGGATTGCGACTTACCAATCTGATTTGTTGAGTGTATTGGAGAAGTGCTTTGGCTAGGTTGGTTCCGATTACTCCATTGGCACCGAGAATTGTTTGCATGATTTGATTATTTTGGTAATGGTGGTAAGGTAAATTCAGTTTTTGAAACCAATCTATTAAGCAGATTATCTAATTATCAATCTTTTTTTTGGGAATAGGATCGTAGCCACTTGTTCCCCACGGATGACAGCGCGCAATTCTCTTCATTCCAAGCCACGTGCCTTTAAGAATCCCCCATTCTTGAATAGCTTCTATCGTGTATTGCGAGCATGAAGGTGCGTGCCGACAATGAGCCCCAAGCAGCGGAGAGATACTCGCCTGATAGAAACGTATAGGTAGAATGTAAATTTTTCTTAGCATCTAGACTTATTCTTGTAACTATCCTAAGTCCCTATTCGATCACAAAGTTCATTTCACCATCTTTTCCGTCCATCAATTGAACGCCAAGGGCTTTGAGGTCATCTCTTATTTTATCCGAAAGGGCAAAGTTCTTATCCTTCCTTGCTTTTTTGCGCAGTTCGATAAGCACATTAATTGACCCCGTGAGAAGATCGTTGTTTTGTTCTTTCTCTTCTCGCAAGCCCAAAACCTCTTCCATGATTCCAATGTACGTCAACTTAAAATTTTCAAAAGCTTCTTTGCTGATTGAGCTTATTTTTGAACTATCGGATTTCAAGTCGTTAATTCGGGCGGACATTTCAAATAAGGCTGCGAGGGTCTTAGCTGTGTTAAAATCATCGCTCATGGTAGTGTAGCATTCAATGATGAGCCGCTCAAGATCGCCAGCCAATTCCTTATTCGTGCTTGTACCACCCAAATGTTCAAGCTTTTTTATGGTGCTTAATGCATTGATCAACTTCTTAAATCCTTTCTCAGCCGCACTCAATGCTTCATTTGAAAAATCAAGCGTGCTGGAATAGTGCGATTGTAACATAAAGAAACGCACCGCCATAGGACTATAAGGCCTGTCCAACAGAGGATGATTGCCCGAGAAAAGTTCTTTTGGTAAGAATGAGTTGCCTTTTGACTTACTCATCTTCTCTCCGTTTACCGTCAGCATGTTGGAGTGCATCCAATAACGAACCGGAGTTTTGCCATACGCTCCAATGCTTTGAGCGATCTCGCATTCATGATGGGGAAACTTTAAATCCATTCCGCCTCCGTGAATATCAAATTGCTTGCCTAGATACTTTGTCCCCATGGCAGAACACTCTAAGTGCCATCCGGGTATGCCATCGCCCCAGGGAGATGACCAGCGTTGGATATGATTGGGGGTGACGGCTTTCCAGATGGCGAAGTCTACCGAGTTCTTCTTTTCATCCTGACCATCGAGTTCTCGAGTACCTTCTAAAAGATCATCGATATTTCTTCCGCTGAGTTCGCCATAGCTATGTTTCTCCATGAACTTTCGAACATCGAAATAGACAGATCCATTGACGACATAAGCGAAACCATTGGCCAAGATTTTATTGACCATCTCAATC
Organism: Bacteroidia bacterium; assembly: GCA_031401775.1. Classification (GTDB taxonomy): domain Bacteria; phylum Bacteroidota; class Bacteroidia; order Cytophagales; family Cyclobacteriaceae; genus ELB16-189. The sequence goes on from JANNRV010000188.1 coordinate 25,731, forward strand.
TGTTCAACAATATGACCTGTTGCAGTAGGTTCAATGCTAGGAGGAAGAATGTTGAAAATCCGGCAGACATCGTGAAAACTGTTGGTATACTTTTGCACGATTTCCATTGGCTCCAGACTTTCCAACTTGGCCCGTTCTTCAATCCGATCTACGCCTTGGCCATCATCATTGGTAAGGTGTCCAGCATCTGTAATATTTCTAACATAGCGGACCTTGTATCCTATAAACGATAGGTAGCGATAGACTACATCAAAAGCGGTAAATGTGCGAAGGTTGCCTAAGTGAACCTCGTTATAGACCGTTGGCCCACACGAATATAAGCCTACAAAAGGCGGGTTAATGGGTTCTAATACTTCCTTTTTCCGGCTGAGCGAATTGGATAGGGAAACGGGATACTTTTCGTAGAGCTTCATAGCATTATTGATCGGGCGAAGCTAAGAAAAAGTCAGGAGGCTCGTAAATAAAATTTTTATCCTGATCGGAATTGCGTTAGAGTTTTCTACCGAACTGCTCTGCCCATTTTTTAGAATTACTCTTGAAAACATAGACACCTATTGCTACCACGATCAATGTAGCCCCTGCCACACTCCACCAAAATCGAACACCCGGAAGTCTGACAATTATTTCAGAAACAAATGCGGCATACAGGCCGATGACCGAATAGTACATGAAGGTGAAATGAAAGATGATCCATGATTTTTTATGTCTGAAGAACAGGGGAGGGAGGATACCGGCAAGCAACGTAGCGCTGCTTATGATAGCTCCAATATGGAATGCGCCAAATCGCCCGAACAATCGGTAAATACTGAATGCAGTGATATTGAGTACCACCATACTAATAAAATATCCGTATCCGAAGTTCTTATGAAGCCTTGTTCCCTTTGTAATAATTAAAACAAGAGTACCCAAGGCTAATGCAGCCGTGGATGAAATAAGATGAATGAATCCTTCAGGGCTGTGTGTGAGATTTTCCATTCTTATCTTAAGCTTTTTTATTACCATTCATAAAAGAGATTTTTGCCATTGTAAATATACTGCTTACCTTTTGCTTCAAACTTAAACCTGATATGAAATTCCCCACTCTCCTAGTGCTATTTGAATTCCTTTGCCTTGCCGGAATAGTGAGTGCCCAAACACCGAATGAAGATAAAATCAAGAGACTTAAAGCCGAAGCTATCGCAGAGATTGAAAAACAATACACGTTAGGTCAACAAATTAATGACATGCTTTTCAGTTTTGCTGAATTGGGTTTTCAAGAAGTGGAGACTTCAACCTATTTGACTTCGATTCTTGAGAAGAATGGGTTTAAAATTCAGCGCGGTATAGCGGGAATACCAACTGCGTGGACTGCCACGTGGGGAACGGGGAAGCCAGTGATCGCATTAGGTTCTGATGTGGATTGTATTCCTAAAGCCTCTCAAAAGCCAGGTGTGGCTTATCAAGATCCAATTATTGTGGGTGCACCGGGTCATGGAGAAGGTCATAATTCAGGACAAGCATTGAATATAGTTACAGCCATTACCCTCAAAAAAATTATGGAACGCGAAAAAATTTCCGGTACGCTTATGCTATGGCCGGGAATTGCCGAGGAACAACTGGGTACCAAGGCTTATTATATCCGTGAAGGAATTTTTAAAAATGTTGACGCTTGTATTTTCACTCACGTGGCAAGTAACTTAGGCGTAGGATATGGTGACGGGGGATACAATGGAATGGTTTCCGTAAAGTTTAATTTCGAAGGGCAGGCGGCCCATGCTGCCGGAGCACCGTGGCGTGGAAGAAGCGCACTTGATGCGGTTGAGCTAATGAACATAGGTTGGAATTTCAGAAGAGAGCATTTAGAGTTGACACAGCGATCGCACTACGTAATTCCGGATGGTGGAGATCAACCCAACGTTGTGCCATCCAAAGCGTCTGTCTGGTATTATTTTAGGGAGCGCACGTACCCTGATATTATTAAATTATTTGACAAGGGAAAGAAAACAGCGGAAGGTGCAGCGTTGATGACCGATACGAAATTCACCTATGAAATATTAGGTTCAGCCTGGCCGGGACATTTCAATAAGCCGATGGCAACTGTCATGTATGAGAACATCAAAGCCGTGGGATTGCCTAAGTGGACAGAAGATGATCAACTATTGGCAAAGGCTATACAAATAGAAATGAAGTCGAGGAAAATTGAGGGACTCGCCATTAAAGTTGATACGATAGGGATGCCAAATGATACCAAACCGATTATCATGGGAGGTCGACAACTGTTTTCTTTAGGTGGCGGATCGGATGATATCTCTGACATATCCTGGTCATTGCCCACTATTGTACTTACCTATCCGTCAAACATTCCTAACCTGCCCGGCCATCATTGGTCGGATGCTATTGCCATGGCAACTCCGATTGCCCATAAAGGAATTATTTCGGGAGCAAAAGCGGAAGCACTGACGCTTATTGATTTATTCTTAAGACCTGAATTGATTTCTGCTTCTTGGGATTACTATAGGAATGAGCAGACCAAAGACATTCAGTACACACCGTTGATTGGACCAAAAGACAATCCTGCTATATTCCTGAACAAAGAGATTATGACCAAATTCAAGCCTGAACTTTCAAAACTTTATTACAATCCGTTGAAATACAAAACATATTTGGATCAGCTTGGCATCGCTTATCCTACGATAAGGCCTGATCAGAAGGAAGCCATATTGAAAGCAAAAATTGAATAAACAATCAACGTCATTTCGAACGTGACCGAGAAATCTACCAATGCGTGACATTATAAGTAGATAACAATAAACCAATAAACAGTAATGAAGATGAGAGTAAGAGCCAATTTAATGCTGATTTTGATTTGTGTAATTAGTGCAACCGCTATTGGTCAAACAAATACTAATGATCGTATTTCAAAACTTAAGACGGAAGCAGCAGCAGAAGTAGAAAAGCAATCTGCATTAGCTCAGCAAATCAACGACATGCTTTTTAGTTTTTCCGAGCTTGGCTTTCAGGAGGTAGAAACATTTACCTACCTCACCAACTTACTTGAGAAGAATGGTTTTAAAATACAAAAGGGTATTGCCGGTGTTCCTACTGCGTGGACAGCAACATGGGGGAGTGGAAAGCCTCTAATTGCATTAGGTTCAGATGTTGATTGTATTCCTAAAGCTTCCCAAAAGCCAGGAGTGGCGTTCGCAGATCCCATTGTTGTGGGTGCACCAGGGCATGGTGAGGGTCATAATTCAGGGCAAGCGTTGAATATTGTAGCCGCATTAACTATTAAGAAAATAATGGAGCGTGAAAAAATTCCCGGCACCTTAATGTTATGGCCTGGAATTGCCGAGGAACTTGTTGGCACAAAAGCATACTATGTTCGTGAAGGCTATTTCAAAGAGGTTGACGCCTGTATTTTTACACATGTTGGGCATAACTTGAGCGTAGGTTATGGAGATAGTGGACAAAATGGATTAGTTTCTGTAAAGTTTAATTTTGAAGGACAGGCTGCACATGCTGCAGGTGCCCCATGGAGAGGAAGAAGCGCTTTGGATGCTGTTGAAATGATGAACATCGGTTGGAACTTCAGACGTGAGCATTTAGAGTTGACACAACGATCTCACTATGTAATTTCGGATGGCGGAGATCAGCCCAACGTGGTTCCATCCAAGGCATCCGTATGGTATTATTTTAGAGAACGGACTTACCCTGACATTATCAAGCTGTTTGAAAAAGGAAAGAAAACTGCTGAAGGTGCTGCCTTGATGACAGATACAAAGTTTACCTACGAGATACTTGGCTCTGCTTGGCCCGGGCATTTCAATAAACATATGGCAGCAGCTATGTATGAAAATATTAAGGTGGTGGGTCTGCCAAAATGGAGCGATGAAGATCAACTCCTTGCCAGAGCCACACAACTGGAATTAAAAGCGCCTAAGATGGAAGGCCTTCCTGTTAAGCTGGATACAATGGGAATGCCCAATGATACTAAGCCTGTAATGGTGATGGGAAGACAGTTAATGTCTATGGGTGGCGGCTCGGATGACATTGCAGATATTTCATGGTCACTGCCGACAATAGTATTGCGTTATCCGTCCAATATTCCAGGCCTTCCTGGTCATCATTGGTCCAATGCAATTTCAATGGCTACCCCTATTGCGCACAAAGGAATTGTTTACGGTGCCAAAGCGGAAGCCATGACCATTCTGGATTTACTGCTGAAACCAGAGTTAATTAAAGATGCCTGGACGTACTACAAAGAAGAACAGACTAAAGAATTGCAATACACGCCATTGGTAGGTCCCAAAGATGTGCCTGCTATTCAACTGAATAAAAATATCATGACTACTTTTAAGCCTGAACTTTTAAAGTATTATTACAACCCTACTAAATATAAAACATACTTAGAGCAACTTGGTATTAGTTATCCAACGGTAAGGCCGGATCAAAAAGAAGCAGTTGAGAAGGAGATGGCTAAAGAGAAAAAATGATTGTTTATTTTTGACACATGTTCACAGGTATAATAGAAGCACTTGGCATAGTTACAGAGATTGATAAGAAAGGCACTAATAAAAACTTCTGTATCAAGAGCGATATCAGTCCGGAATTGAAGATAGACCAAAGCGTATCTCATAGCGGGGTGTGCTTAACGGTTACGAAAGTTGAAGGAAATAAGCATTGGGTTACTGCTATAGATGAGACGCTTCAAAAATCAAATCTTGGAAAACTGAAGCTGGGTGACCAAGTCAATTTGGAGCGATGTATGATAGCGAATGGAAGATTCGATGGGCACATTGTGCAAGGTCACGTAGATCAAACAGGAGTATGTAAATCCGTAAAGGAAGCAGAGGGCAGTTGGATTTTTAATTTCGAATACGATCTCTCTTTGGGAAATATTACAGTAGAGAAGGGCTCTATTTCCATCAATGGCGTGAGCCTGACCTGCTTCAATTCCTTTGATAATGGATTTACAGTAGCTATCATCCCTTACACGTATCATCACACCAATTTTCAGCAGCTTAAGCCGGGCGATGAGGTGAATCTTGAATTTGATATTATCGGAAAATATGTGAAGCGTTTACTGAAGACTTAAGCTACTGATGATATTATTAATGATGTTCCCGCTAAAATGATATTTTTTCTTGATAGGCTTTAGTGGGCTGTTAACAGCCATTGCACTTTTATCATTGTCAACACCTGGTTATGGACAACCTGAATGCACATTGCGTAAAGAGCAGGATGGTATAAGAGTTTACGCGTGCGATTCTAAACTCAGTAAATTAAGATCCATTAAAGCTGTCTTTACGATTAACACAACGTTGGATGATTTGATCCATGTCATCATGGACGTTGATAATTATAAAAATTGGCAGTATAATACCATCAATGCGCATGTTGTTAAAATGATTTCTGATACTGAATTAATTTACTACTCTGAAGTTGAGGCCCCATGGCCCATCAGCAACCGTGACTTGGTAGTTCATTTAGACATTCAAAAAGACATCACAACCGGAAGCTTGATTGTGAACACCAATAGCATTCCGGATTATATTCCCACCAAAAAAGGAATCGTCCGTGTTCCCATGTCTCATGCTCAATGGATAGTTAAGCCAATAAGCGATTCCTTAGTTTCAGTTGAGTACACCATGCTTATCGATCCCGGAGGGTCAGTGCCTGTCTGGATGGTAAACCTGGTTGTTGTGGAAGCGCCTTATAAATCATTTAGGGACTTTAAAAATTGGATAGAGTTCCATTGAAATAGAATTCTCGAGTTTTATTTGATTGGATTTGCACGACTCGTAAAATTTAGTCAAAAAATCGCGAGGAATATAGATCCGATTTGCTACTTTCAATCCCTATTTAAACCCTAACACTATGTTGGATCAACTAATGAAGCTCGTAGAGCAAAATGCCGGAGAAGCAATTATTAAGAATAAGGCTATTCCCGATCAACACAATAATGCTGCTATTCAGATGGTAGCCCAACAGATATTCAGTGGCTTACAAAGTCAAGCCTCCCAAGGAAATCTGACACAAGTTGCTGGCCTTTTTCAAGGCGGTTCTAAGAATATCTCAAGCAATCCTATTGTATCACAATTGATATCCTCTGTCGCGGGTAGCGTTGCATCAAAGTTTGGAATCTCTCAGCAAGCAGCACAGAGTATGGCATCGAGTCTACTTCCTACGGTAATGAATCAATTGGTTAAGAAGACAAATGATCCTAAAGACAATTCATTTGATCTTACCAATATCATGAAAGGTGTTTCAGGAAATAATAACTTAGATGTAGCCGGTATCCTCGCTCAGGCTGCAGGTGGTGGCGGAAAAAGTCCTTTAGGTGGTCTTGGTGGTATGCTAGGCGGTATATTTGGAAAGAAATAGATTTATTTAACTGGACGGACGCAAAACAAATAGATTGTCAGTTTGATGCCCTCGAAAACTGACATGACTAATCTAATACAGCCTTCGAGTACCTCAGGCTGACACATTTTTTCAAGTGTTTTGCGTAAGTCCAGATAGTTAACTCAATAAAAAACTCCTTCAGGTAGAACTTGAAGGAGTTTTTCTTTTATCCCGTATTTCTTTAAGCCATTGAAAGAACTTAAATCCGAGCCATCCGCAGAACACACCCACTAAAGCCCCTGCAATAATATCTCCTGGATAATGCACTCCAAGATAAATTCTGGTATAGCTCATAACGATAGCCCAAAGAAAAATCAATCCCGCCCATCGGGACGCATCTTTGAATATACACCAAATTAAAAAAGCAATCGCAAAGGTATTCGCAGCATGACTTGATGCAAATCCATAACGTCCTCCCTTGTAGCCATTCACCAAATGAAGTAGTCCTTCGAGGCCTGGTTCTTGTGAGGGGCGTAGTCGCGCAAAGAACGGTTTCATGAGGCCTGAAGTAATCTGATCTGCCAGTAAAATCGAAATGCCTGCTGCGGCAAGAACAAACCATCCTTCTATTTTATATCGCTTAAATATCAAGTAGGCCAGAATGAGGTAAAGAGGAAGCCAGAAAATAGTTTTAGTCATCAGCATCATCATAGCATCGATGCTTGATGAATGAAATCCATTGAGCCAAAGCAATATTTTTCTGTCTAGTTCAAGAAGTTCATGCATAGTTTAGTGCCAATGAATTACCGGATTTAGTAGGCTTTCCTTTCGCCTTTTTTATATTAAATTCGCCCAAATTTAAACAATTAATGGTTACTCATTTTTCTCAAGCACCTCACTCTCTTCTACTGGTCAGGCCAACTTGTTTTGGTTTTAATGCACAAACTTCCGGTAGCAATGCGTTTCAACTTCAGGAAAATGTGTCCAGCTTATCTATGCAAAAGAAGGCATTAGCGGAGTTTGATCAATTGATTGATGATTTTAATTCCAAAGATATTTCATGCTTAGTAGTCGAAGATACGCTTGCCCCCGAAAAGCCCGATGCAGTCTTTCCAAACAATTGGTTTACTACGCATGGAGATGGAAAGCTGGTCCTTTATCCCATGCTAGCCGAAAATAGGAGACTGGAGCGTAGAAGTGATATCATCGATTTACTCAAGAAGGAATTTACCATTAATCAAATAATTGATTTGAGTGCGGAAGAAAACAAAGGCCGCTTTCTGGAAGGTACCGGCAGTATTATTTTTGATCATGTTAACAGGATTGCCTATGCCTGTCGGTCTCCACGGACAGATGAGTCCTTATTTATAAAGACATGCCTTCAATTGGAATATGAGCCGATTATTTTTGACGCTGTGGATGAAAATAAAAAATCTATTTACCACACTAATGTCATGTTGTGGATAGGTGAAAAAACAGTTGGAATCTGCCTCGATTCCATTAAAGAGGAAGATGACCATGAAAGGGTGTTGTCTGCTTTTGAGCGCACGCAGCACAAGGTGGTGGCGATTAGTTATGAACAAATGAGATCCTTTGCTGGTAATATGCTGGAAGTGAAAGACAAGCGGGGCGATCGCTATCTGGCCATGTCCACCACAGCGCTAAATTCTTTGCTACCCGGCCAATTGAATGAGGTGAGCAGGTATGCGGAGCCTTTACCAGTTTCCATTTCCGGCATTGAAAAATATGGAGGAGGAGGTATTCGTTGCATGCTGGCCGGAATACATTTGCCGCCAAGACGTTGACAATACTCACTTGTATCTCTATCTTTAGCACACAAGGCTTTAATCTATGAATAAATACGACCTGATTGTAATTGGTGCCGGCCCGGCCGGATATGCCGCTGCCATGCGCGCTCTTGATTTCAAGAAGAAGACATTATTAATTGAACGAAACAGGGTGGGGGGTGCCGGAATTACCAATGGTGCGTTGTCATCCAAGACCTGGTGGGAACTTTCACGAGAAGTCTCTGCCTTTCGCAGGAGCCTTAAACGATATAATATTAATGCTCCCTCTATTAGTTACACTGAAATTCAAGCCGAAGTGAGGAAGGCTGTGCAGGAAAGAAAAGGAATGCTGGAAGAACATATGAGTGAACTGGTTAATACACCCTATGCTCATCTGTTGGAATTTAAAATTGGCGAGGCAAAACTTCTGAGTCAGCATGAAGTGGAAATTATGGTTGGCGCCCGAAAAGAAGTAGTGTATGCCGAGAATATAATTTTGGCAACAGGGAGCAGGCCACGCTATCTTCCTGAACTTCCAATCGATGAACATATTGTGATGACAAGTGAAGGCATTGAAAACATGACCGACTTTCCGGAGAGTATGGTTATTGTTGGTGCGGGTGTGATTGGTTGCGAATATGCTACCATTTTCAGCGGATTTGGTCGCACGAAAGTGCATCTTATTGATAAGGGAGATCGTATCCTGCCGTTTGAAGATGAAGATGTGGTGCGTATTGTAGAACGAAATATGGAAAACAATGGGGTGTTGGTTCATCGCAGTTCGCGGCTCATGAGTATGAAGATTGTGAATAGAAGAGTTGAGTATGAATTGGAATACACCGATGGAAGCAGGGAAACTTTCAACGTTGAAAAAGCACTTGTTTCGGTAGGCCGGGTAGCCAATCTGGAAGACCTATGGGCAGATAAAGTCGGGATTAATATGACGAAGCGGGGCATTGAAAATAACGATACACAAACCAGTGTTTCTAATATCTATGCAGTTGGAGACTTAACTGCAGATATTTCGTTAGTGAATGTTGGAGAGTTGGAAGGAAGATATGCAGTAGAGAGAATTTTCGGAAAGCCCGATCGAAAATTAGTTTATGAAAACATAAGTACCATTATGTTTCTTAGTCCTGAGGTAGCCGGAGTAGGATTGAATGAGACGCAGGCGAAAGAAAAAGGAATGGAATACAAAGTGGTGACATTGGAGTATAGCACGATCCCACGTGCCATTGCAAAACGAAATACGCAGGGCTTTATAAAACTTCTGGTTACCAATGACGATCACATGAAGATTCTGGGAATGAAAGTAGTGGGCAATCATGCCAGCAGTGCCATCCAAGCTGTGGCTGTTTTAATTTCCATGGACAAAGGCATTGAAGAACTGGCGGAGTGTGTTCACCCACATCCCAGCATTACAGAAGGCATACAAGAATGTGTTCGTATGCTCATGGGCAAGTCATTGTTTAAACCTTCTGCACTAGTAGGAAGGCTTTCTTGCAGAAAGTATACCAATAAAGTGTATGAGAATATTGTGTTTTGATAACTGGGATGGGAAATGAATTTGGCTTAATCAATCTTGAATCGTAAGGAGTTCTTCTTAGTATGGGCACATTAAGAAAAACATCTACTACAGGCCATATGTTAGGAAGACGGAAGAAAGTGACTCCATCCAGCCAGCATCTTTTTTTGTTTGAACAACTCAAGACTTTGCTAGTGCCCTACAAGGATATGCTGGATTTAAAAGTAAATACGGCTGGTCACTACGAACTTTGGACTAATGAAGGCTATAGAACCACTAGCCTACATCCAGTCAACAAAAGAGGTATTCAGTTTGCTGCCCTCATGATATATGCAGAGCACATTACCTTCTATTTTCAGCCGCTTTATTTAGATCGTGCCCTAAAAGAAGGGCTAGCCGAAGGCCTAAAACCTTTTTTTCGCGGCAAGTCCTGCTTTTACTTGAAAGTGCTGACAGATCAACTCTACCTTGACCTCAAAGAACTTGTTCAAAGGGGCTGGGAATCGTATCAAAAAATGGGTTTGGTCATGCGGGATTAGCGCATAGCGATGGTTGCGAATGAAGAACTCTTTTCATGATAGATGAAAGAAAGTATCTTTGATTTGTTCTTGTTCATTTAGCCTTCAAAGGGCTAACCTTATACTCTACAAAAAATGAAGCGAATACTTCTTTTCTTATTTCTGACATTAACGGGACTTTCGTGCTCTATTGATAAGCTGTACAAAATGAAGCAAAATCGAAAAGTTAATCCCTATGAACAGATTAATTTTAACGAAATGGTAAGTCGTTATATGAGCAAAGATAAGAGTAGCGTTGGTTCTATCGAAGGGATCTACTCGGTGTCCAGTTTGGTGAGTAAGAAAGGGAAGGGTCTACTATCGTCTAGTGAAAAGGAGAAGATTGTTGATCGAGATGAGAATTTTTCAAAAGTGGCGATCATTCGAGATTCTCAACATCCGGGCCGGGAGTATCTGGAAGTAACTCTTGATAAAGACTTTCTCCCTTCCTATTCTATCCGGGGTGAGTTTACCGGACTGTCGGATGGGAACCTCTTGGTGTATAAACACTTCGAGTCAAGAGGTAAAATACTATCCTACACATTTTCTTATGATAAATCGCGGGATATCCTGGAAGGTGTACGGACGGAGAACAATGGTTCCTTTGAATTCACCTTTAAGCTTACCTATTTAAAGCTTACTCCCAAAGGAGAGAAATAACTAGAAGTAGAGCGCCACATCCTTTAGTGTTTTTCGTTTAAGCTTAGGTACGTAGGTATTTTCGGCAGATAATCCGATAGGGATCAAAAGAAAAGGCCGTTCATTCTCAGGGCGTTTTAATAGTTTAGTCAGAAAATTCATAGGACTTGGTGTATGCGTCAGGGCAACCAAGCCCGCATGGTGAATGGCTGTCAATAAAAAGCCACACGCAATACCCACCGATTCGTTTACATAGTAATTGTTTCGTTTCGTGCCATCCGGCAGATTATCATAGGCTTTTTTAAATACAACGATAAGGTAGGGTGCTATTTCCAAAAATGGTTTCTTCCAGTCAGTCTGCAAGGGTCTCAGGTCATCAAGCCATTCGGAACTCATCCGGCTGGTATAGCTTTCCTTCTCTTCGTTTTCGGCAGCCATTCGAATTTCTTTTTTTAGCGCAGGATCTCCGACCACACAAAACGTCCACGGTTGTTTGTGTGCGCCTGAAGGCGAGGTTGAAGCAGTGAGCAAAATATGATCAATTAATTCTTTTGGAATGGCTTTGTTTGAGAAGTCGCGTACGGTGCGCCTTTGGTCCATCCAATGATAGAAGTCTTTGCTGCGTTGTAGCATTTCAGGTTCCGGAAAGGTTTCATGTTGGTA
>JANNRV010000189.1:0-11340 GCA_031401775.1 Bacteroidia bacterium
AGGAAATACCTTTTACACCGGGAGGTGCTCCTTCAATACGTGCCAGGGTTAGGTGAACAAAATTTTCACAGGCCTCATGTTGACCTCCTGAAATAAAAATCTTTTGTCCCTTGATCTTGTAGAAGCCTTTTTCGGTTGGTACAGCGCTGGTAGTAATATCTGTCATCGAACTTCCGGCTTGCGGTTCTGTTAGCGCCATAGTGCCTTGCCATTCCCCTGCAAAAATCCTGGGAACGAACGTCTTAACCTGTTCTTCATTCCCAAAACTCGTGATGAGCGCAGCCGCTCCCGCAGATAAGCTAAAGTAGCCCTGACAGCTATTATTGGCGGTCATGAAAACATGTTGGGCTGCATTGAATATCATCATGGGCAATTGCATGCCCCCGAATTTAAATTGCGAGCCTCCACCGATCCACCCATTTACTGCCGCTTGTTTGATGATGACTTTCATTTGAGGATGCGTTTTCACACCGCCCTTTCCATCATAGTGTGCCGGTTGAGAATCCATCTCCTTAAAGTAAGGAGCCATGTCCCGATCGGCCAATTGTTTGGCAGATTCAACCATCATCCATGCTTCTTCCCAATTGAGATGAGAAAAGTGGGGCTTGGCAAACACATCTTTAACCTGATGAACTTCCTGTAATAGGAACTTTATATGTTCCATGCTGGTATACCGACTCATATCTTTAGGTTAATAGCATTTGTTTTAGTTACACAAAATAATCAAGTCATTTCGAGCGTGAGCGAGAAATCTGCTGACGCATAAGTAGATTTCTTCCCGATCCCGATCGCTATTGGGATCGGGATTCCTCCTTCGAAATGACTTACGATCTGCACTATCTCGCTGCGCCTCCATCAATAGTTAAACAAATCCCGGAGACAAAGGAGGCTTCGTCTGAAGCCAGGTAAAGATAGCCGTTGGCAATATCATCCGGTACACCCCATTTCCCAATAGGAATATGAGCAAGGCTTTGCTTTCGAACCTCTTCAGGCATGGCATCCGTCATCGCGGTTTGAATAAATCCGGGAGCAATGCAATTGACGGTAATTCCAAATCGCCCTAGTTCCATGGCCCATACTTTAGTCATGCCAATCACTGCTGATTTAGTAGCGACATAGTTGGTTTGTCCATAGTTTCCACGAATGGCTACGTTGGAAGAAGCAGAAACAATACGCCCATAGTTTTGCTCTTTCATAATAGGAGCGATAGCCTGAGTACAATTAAATACACCGGTAAGATTAACAGAGATAACATCATCCCATTCCTCCTGTGTCATTTTCAATAAGGTCCTGTCTTTTGTAATTCCTGCATTGTTGATGAGGATATCTATGCGACCATATTTTTTTATAACTTCTTGAGTAGCTTTTTCTACCTGCTCTTTATTGGCAACCGACACTTTTGAAAAGTGAGCAGTATATCCTGCCTTTGAAATGGCAGCTGCTACTTCGTTTCCTTTTTCGGAAAGATCCCAGATAGCAACTTTGGCTCCTTCTTTGGCAAATCGTTGTGCGGTGGCAAGGCCGATTCCACCGGCTCCTCCTGTGACAATAGCTACTTTATCTTTTAATCTCATGGTTTACATATTTAGTTTAATTATCCCTTGCTATAGTTATAGTGGTTGGGATGACTAAAAAAATTTCTTTATTGTCAGGTTGAGCTTGTCGAAACCTCGGTGTATGTTCCACTCGCCTTCGACCGGCTCATGCTGACATCCTTTGTATTTTTTAGTCATCCCATTTATCAATATATGACACTAATCAATTCAGCTATGCATGCCGGCTTTTCTTCTCCTTCTAACTCAATAGAACATTCAAGAAATAATTTAACGCCACCGCTCGGCATTTCCTCTACGTTGGCAATCTTACCACTCATCCTTATTCGACTTCCTGACTTTACGGCCACCAAAAACCTGGCTTTGTTAAGTCCGTAGTTGATAGAATTGGTGGCATCCTCAATAGAAAGTAATTCAAAGAAGAACCCCGATGCTAACGATAAGGTTAGAAATCCATGGGCAATTGTTTTGCCATCCGGCAAGTTTGCCTTTGCTTTCTCCACATCTACATGAATCCACTGATGATCGTTGGTAGCATTGGCAAAATCGTTGATCATATCCTGCTTCACAGTCAACCAATTACTCACACCCAAGGACCGACCAATGTGATTCTTAATGTCACGCATTTTGAGTACAAGCGGTTTCTTCTGCTCAGATTTTGTTTCCACTGGAATAACAACAGCTTTGGGCTGGAGAACTACTTCTTTCCAATCTCCCACTTTGATCACCGCCTTTCCTCTTACCTTTCTTTCCATCAAATCTTGTAGCGCGGCAGGTGCTTCTTCAAGCGAATAGATTTTATGAATATGCTGTTTGATCTTACCGGATTTGATCCATGTCAAGAGTTCGCCAAAATTTTGCAAGCTTTTTTGCGGCTCACGTTCTGCAAAATTTCCCCAGAAGACTCCAACAATTGAACAACCTTTTAGCAAGGGAAGGTTAGCAGGGAATTGAGGTATCTCACCCGTAGTAAATCCAACAACAAGGTATCTTCCTTTCCATGCCATAGAACGCAGTGCTGCATCAGCCCATGTCCCTCCAACAGGATCATAAATAACATCAACTCCTTTTTCTTGTGTAATCTCTTTTATTCGTGCGCGTAAATCTTCTTGAGTATAGTTAATAAGATGATCTGCACCTTTCTCTTTGCAAACGGCTAGTTTTTCAGCAGAAGATGCCGCTGCGATTACCGTAGCACCCATCGCTTTACCCAACTCCACAGCAGCAAGTCCAACACCACCAGCAGCTCCTAATACTAATAAAGTTTCACCGGCCATTAGCTGAGCTCTGTCTTTTAAGGCGTGATAAGAAGTGCCGTAAGTATATAATGTGCATGCAGCGTTGATGAAATCCATTCCACCCGGAATTGGAAATACCCTTTTAGCATTGACGACAACTTGTTCCGCAAAGCCACCCCAACCACATAGGGCTATAACACGGTCACCGATTTTAAGATGTTTAACCTTTTCACCAACAGCAACTAGTTCTCCTGAAACTTCTCCACCCGGTGAAAACGGAAGCTCCGGTTTGAATTGATATTTATTTTGAATGATTAGAACATCGGGAAAGTTGACACCACAGGCCTTTACCTTGACGATAACTTCTCCTGCTTCCACTTTAGGAAGGACAGCATCTTCAAAGACCAATGCTTCAGGTAATCCGTGCACTTTACATTGAATGGCTTTCATAAATCAATTGATTCAGGGGAGGTAAGTTTATCAATAAATTTATGCTTTTATTTTAAATAATGGCACTATGCGGGAATGCATTTCAAGTTACTGCTCGAGAATCAATCAGGCCACTACCTCACCCTATCTAAGGGTTTGCCGGCAGCATGATTTCTGCTACCCTCTCCATCCGGAGCGGGGAAGTTGTGCACCACCGCATAGCGAGCACTCAGATGGGGTGATGTTGAGACAATTTGAAATGCAACCCAATGAAGTTGAATAGATATGCCTTTTAATTGCCTGATTCACAGCCTAAAATCGTTATTTCAAAAATCTCTTAATTTTGTAGTCCCCATTTAAAAAATAAAGATGAATCTGTTGGATTTTGAAAAGCCCATTGCTGAACTTGAGTCGAAGCTTACCGATATGAAGCAATTAGCGGACGACAGCGATGATTCTGTGAACAAAGCAATTCAAGCACTGGAGAATAAGATCGTGGAATTAAAAAAAGAAACTTTTGAAAACCTGACGGGCTGGCAACGAGTTCAGCTTTCAAGGCATCCGGACAGACCCTATACCCTGGATTATATTTACGAGATCACCACAGATTTTATTGAGTTGCATGGCGACCGCACCATGGGAGATGATAAGGCCATGATTGGAGGATTCGGAACGATTGAAGGGCAGACCTTCATGATGATTGGCCAGCAGAAAGGAAGGAACACCAAGCAACGGCAAATGAGAAACTTTGGGATGGCGAATCCTGAAGGCTATCGGAAAGCACTGCGATTGATGAAGATGGCTGAGAAATTTAATAAGCCGATCATCACATTCATTGATACCCCCGGAGCTTTTCCCGGATTGGAGGCGGAAGAGCGTGGACAAGGTGAAGCTATTGCCCGCAACCTGAGAGAGATGTTTATGCTTAAGGTACCCGTGATCTGTTTGATCATTGGCGAAGGTGCATCGGGTGGAGCGTTGGGTATAGCCATTGGCGATCGTGTATTGATGCTGGAAAACACGTGGTACTCGGTGATTTCACCTGAATCTTGTTCTTCTATTTTGTGGAGAAGCTGGGATTATAAAGAGCAGGCAGCCGATGTGCTGAAGCTTACTGCCAAAGACATGCTTGGCAATAAACTCATTGATGGAATTGTAAAAGAGCCACTGGGGGGCGCGCACAATGATGTGAAGACAATGGCAGCTGAACTAAAAAAAGTAATACTAAAGACCTTCAAAGAGCTCAGTAAGATTGATTCGCGCGACCGAATCAATCAGCGGATTGAGAAATTCAGCGCTATGGGCGTGGTTAAAGAGTAAGTTATGCTTTAACAATCAGCACCCGCTCCAGACTCAACATGTAAGGCGGGAGATAAGCGGGAATATTACTGAGTGGTAGCACTTCAGGCTTGAGCTAGACACCAATAATATCCTTCATAAATCTTTTCCGAGCCTGTATGCGTTTCCAGGCTTCGGGAAATTTTTGTTGCATTTCCGTTCTCAACAATTCATCAGCCAGCACAATTCCGTCTGCTTTATTCTTTTCTTTCTTACTAAAAACATGGAACTTGAATCCGGAAAGCTGTAACTAGAAACAATGAAACTGCATACCATTGATACTGGTTTTTTTAAACTCGATGGCGGGGCTATGTTCGGGGTAGTTCCGAAATCCATTTGGCAGAAGACGAACCTTGCCGATGACAACAATATGTGCAACTGGGCCATGCGTTGTTTGTTAATTGAAGATGGCAATAAGCTGATCTTGATTGACAACGGAATGGGAAATAAGCAGGATGCAAAATTTTTCAGCTACTATTATAGAAATGGTGCTGAAAATCTTATTGACGCTATCCACAAAGCAGGATTTAAAGAAGAAGATATAACAGACATGTTTTTAACCCATCTCCATTTCGATCATTGCGGGGGAGGAGTTACAAAAGATGTAGAAAAGCTAGAGCTAACTTTTAAGAATGCCAACTACTGGTCCAATGAGGAACATTGGCAATGGGCGACCCAACCTAACCCCCGGGAGAAGGCCAGTTTTTTGAAGGAGAACATTGCTCCCATGCAGGAGAGTGGACATCTTAGATTTATTACTACTGAAAAGTTATCTCCTTTTTCGCAGTTTGAAATATTCTATGCATCGGGTCACACCGATAAGATGATGTTACCTCTGATAAAATATAAAGACAAAACCATTTGCTTTATGGCCGACCTGATTCCTTCATCTTCGCATATTCCATTGCCGTATGTAATGGGCTATGATACCCGACCACTAATTACCATGGAGGAGAAGGAACGATTCTTGAATGAGGCAGCTGATAAAAATTATATTTTATTTTTAGAGCATGACCCCATTCATGAGTGTTGCACCGTGCAGCGTACCGAACGAGGTATTAAATTAGAAAAGACATTTACTCTTAAAGAGATTCTATGAAGATTGGGCTAGTGCTATCGGGAGGAGGGGCGAGGGGTGTTGCGCATATTGGTGTATTAAAAGCATTGAATGAAATGGGGGTGAAGTTTTCCATAGCATCAGGCACAAGTGCAGGTTCTATTGTGGCCGCGCTCTATTGTTATGGTTACAAACCAGATGAGATTTTTACTATTGTTAAAAACCTTTCCATTTTCAAATCAGTGAGCCCTGCCTGGACTTGGGCAGGATTGCTAAAGATGGATGGTTTGGAGTTGTTGCTTCGTAAGCATATTCCGGAAAATAATTTTAATGCACTAAAGATGCCGCTTACCGTAGCCGCGACAGAAATAAGGGTTGGTCGGATTCATTATTTTGAGGAAGGCGAATTGATTCCGGCAATTATGTCTTCGTGCAGTATTCCTGCTGTGTTTAATCCAGTAAGCTTCAATGGCGGGCTTTATGTTGATGGAGGGTTGTTGGATAATCTTCCGGTGCTGCCCATCCGTGACAAATGTGATTTTATTGTTGGCTCTCATTGCAACCATATTAGTCCTGAGTTTGATGCAAAAAGTTTGAAAGTGGTAATTGAAAGAAGTTTGTTAATGGCGGTTTCGGCCAATACCCAAGTCAGTCGTCAGATGTGTGACGTATTCATTGAGCCTACTCGAATGGACCGTTTCAGTAGTTTTGATATTGGAAAAGCACAGGAGATTTTCGACTTTGGTTACCAATTCACCAAGCAGAATTTTATGCCCCATCATTTTCAAAAGAATACAACTGCATGATTGACGTGGAAAAGAAATTTAAAGATGAGATTCTCGAAGGCATTCCTGAGATTCTTCCTTCACCCAAGCCCATTGATCCAACGGTTAGCCACGCGCCCAAGCGCAAGGATGTCCTTTCGAAGAAAGAAAAGAAGCTGGCGCTAAGGAATGCGCTGCGCTATTTTCATCCGCGTCATCATGCGGAATTAGCTCCGGAATTCTTTCGGGAATTAGAAAACTTTGGCAGGATCTATATGTATCGGTTTCGTCCTGGCTATGTCATATTTGCCAGGCCAATCGAAGACTATCCCGGGAAGTCAATGCATGCCCGAGCCATTATGTTGATGATTCAAAATAATTTGGATCACGCCATCGCTCAGCATCCGCATGAACTTATTACCTACGGTGGCAATGGAGCTGTGTTTCAAAATTGGGCGCAGTATCTTCTTACCATGAAGTATTTGGCGACTATGACGGATGAACAAACCTTGCACATGTACTCCGGCCATCCGATGGGTTTGTTCCCTTCATCAAAAGACGCGCCTCGGGTTATAGTGACCAATGGTATGATGATCCCAAATTATTCCAAGCAGGACGATTGGGAGAAATTCAATGCGCTGGGAGTAACACAATATGGACAGATGACTGCCGGATCCTATATGTATATAGGCCCACAGGGAATTGTGCATGGTACCAATATTACTATTTTAAATGCCGGCCGGAAAATTTCAGAGAAGGGAGAAGGATTGGCGGGAAAAATTTTTGTCACTTCAGGACTGGGAGGGATGAGTGGTGCCCAACCGAAAGCCGGGAACATAGCAGGTTGTATTACCGTCATCGCTGAGGTCAATCCAATGGCGACTACCAAAAGGCATTCACAAGGATGGGTTGACGAGGTAATTCATGATTTAGGCACTCTTGCGAAGCGAGTACGAGAAGCAAAGTTAAATAAGGAAGTTGTGTCGATTGCCTATCAAGGAAATATTGTTGAAGTGTGGGAAAGCTTTGACAAAGAAAATATTTATATCGATTTAGGTTCCGATCAAACCTCACTGCACAATCCATGGGCCGGAGGTTATTATCCCGCAGGACTTAGTTATGAAGAATCGCTCAGCCTCATTGCCACTTCACCCGAAAAATTTAAGATTAAAGTTCAGGAATCACTGAGAAGACACGCGTCTGCTATCAATAAGCATACAGCCAAAGGAACGTACTTCTTTGATTATGGAAATGCATTTCTTTTGGAGGCTTCGCGAGCAGGCGCAGATGTAATGGCTCCTGACGGAATTAATTTCAGATACTCATCCTATGTTCAGGATATCATGGGACCAATGTGTTTTGATTATGGATTTGGCCCTTTTCGCTGGGTCTGTGCTTCTGGTACACAAGAAGACCTAGATTATACTGACGATTGTGCCGGAAAAGTATTGGAAGAAATATTACGTGAAGCACCTGAAGAAATTCATGGACAGTTGAAGGACAATATAAACTGGATAAAAGCAGCAAAGGCAAATAAACTTGTAGTGGGTTCAAAGGCAAGAATTCTCTATGCAGATGCAGAGGGTAGAATAAAAATTGCTGAAGCTTTTAATAAAGCCATTCTCGAAAGAAAAATAGGTCCAATTGTTTTAGGCCGCGATCATCATGATGTTTCAGGTACAGATTCACCTTATCGGGAGACTTCCAATATTTATGATGGCTCGCGCTTTACAGCAGATATGGCAATTCATAATGTCATTGGCGATTCGTTTCGAGGAGCAAGTTGGGTTTCGATTCATAACGGTGGAGGTGTGGGTTGGGGAGAAGTAATAAATGGTGGCTTCGGTTTGGTATTAGATGGCTCAGCGGAAGCAGATCGCAAACTTAGGAGCATGCTTTTCTTTGATGTAAATAATGGTATTGCCAGAAGAGCATGGGCAAGAAATCAAGGAGCCTTAAATGCTATCCAGCGGGAGCAAGAGCGTTCGACACTCAACATAACGATGCCTCACCTGGCCGATGATCGTATTATCGATCAATTGATTTCATGATGCGCGGTATCTATAGCTTCTTTTATTTCACCATAATGGGCTGGAAAATCAATGGCTCGTTTCCTCCTGAATTGAAAAAATACATTGTGGCGGTGGCGCCCCACACCAGTAGTTGGGATTTCATTATTGGGGTGATGGTAAGAAGCATCATGAAAATGCAAAACACAAAGTTTTTAGGCAAGAGCCCACTCTTTAAGCCTCCTTATGGTTGGTTTTTCAGGGCGATCGGAGGATACCCTGTTGACCGCTCCAAACACAATGACATGGTGCAACAGGTGGCTGATATCTTTAATTCGCATGAAAACTTCATTTTGGGTCTTGCTCCGGAAGGCACACGTCAAAAAGTAGATAAGCTAAAATCGGGATTCTATTACATAGCAAAGAAGGCAAGGATACCGATTATTCCTTGCGGCTTCGATTTTGCAAAAAAAGAAGTTGTTATCGGGCAACCTTTTTATCCGTCCAATGATATTGAAAAGGACATGAAATTCTTAATGAGCTTTTACAAAAATGTGACGGGTAGAAACCCTGAATTGGGAATTCAATAAAAGCAATTCGCTGATTCATTTTTGTTTTGTAACTTTAGAACAAATTAAAACCTTATGAAAAAACTATCAATACTATTTTTGTCTATCATATTAGTTGGCGTTGTAAATTTAGCAATGGCTCAGGCCGAGTTGGCGATTGGCGTAAAGGGAGGACTAAATTTCGCTAAGCTTGATGTTAGCGGATCGGCAAGCTCCAATTTCGAAAGCAAGACTGGATTTCACGGTGGGGCGTTCATGTTAATAAAGTTGACAAAGATTGGCATTCAACCGGAATTAATTTTCTCTAAACAAGGATCTTCTCTAAAGTATAGCGGATCTCCTACTTTAGAGTCTAATTTTAACTATATCAATATTCCGATTATGCTTAAGCTTTATACCGTAGCCGGAATAAATATACAGGTAGGTCCACAATTTGGATTTGTTACCAAGGCTGAGCAAGAAGTCCCTGATTTTTCTGGAAACATTACCACTCAAGACATAAAGGATGAGCTAAAAGGGTATGACTTAGCGCTTGGCTTAGGTCTGGGATGGGATGCCCCCTTTGGACTTATGTTCGATGCCCGATATAACCTGGGGCTTACTGAAATCAATGACGCAGCTGGTTTGAGCGCCACTAAAAACCAGGTGATTCAAGTATCGGTCGGGTATAAGTTATTTAAATTCGGCAAGTAAAATTGTTAAATAAACTATAGTTCAAGCCAATCTCCACGAGATTGGCTTTTTAATTTAGTGAGAAGCAAATTGATTGGACCATGCACTCCCTGGAGTATCAACAAACCCTTAAATACCTTTACGATAGCCTCCCTATTTTTCAAAGAATTGGAGCTGCTGCCTATAAGAATGATTTATCCAACACCGTGGCTTTGTGCAAGGCGCTGAATAATCCACAGTTGAAATTTAAATCAGTACATGTAGCTGGAACCAATGGCAAAGGAAGTTCCTCCCATATGATAGCAGCGGTTTTACAGAGTGCTGGCTATAAAACAGGATTATACACATCACCCCATCTAAAGAATTTTACGGAGCGCATCAAAATTAATGGAGAAGAGATAGCGCAAGAAGCGGTCATTGATTTTGTAAAGCGAATTAAGCCAACGTTGGAAAAAATTCATCCTTCTTTCTTTGAGATGACCGTAGCCATGGCCTTTGATTATTTCGCATTCCAAAAGGTAGATATTGCTGTTGTCGAAGTAGGACTTGGAGGACGATTAGATTCCACGAACGTTATTGTGCCCGAGGTTTCTCTGATTACCAATATCAGTTTCGATCATAAGGATTTGCTCGGTGATACCCTTCAAAAAATTGCATTTGAAAAGGCGGGGGTCATTAAGAAAAACATTCCTGTTGTAATTAGTGAAGAGCAAGAACCAGTGAAGAAAGTATTTATTGCTAAGGCAGAAGAAGAAAATTCCCAACTCTTTTTTGCCGCGAGAGAATATTCAGTGAAGGAGAATATAGCAGCAGGAAGATATGATATTTATAAAAAGGAGAAACTTGTTTACCCTAAATTGTCTCCGCAGCTTAAAGGATTTTATCAACAAAAGAATATAATAGGAGTAGTGTCTGTTATTGATCGGTTGAATGAAAAGGGTTTTACGATCTCTGAGAAAAATGTACGTGAGGGTATTGAAAAAGTAGTTTCATTAACGGGTCTAAAGGGCAGGTGGCAGAAGTTGGGAGAATACCCATTAATCATTGCGGACACGGGCCATAATGAAGGTGGGGTTCGCGAATTAATGAAGCAAATCAAAGCGCAGAGATTTGAAAGTCTTCATATCGTATGGGGCATGGTAAAGGATAAAGACATTTCTGAAGTCCTTAAGTTGCTGCCTAAGGATGCTAAATACTATTTTTGTGCGGCAAAAATTCCTCGCGCGATGGGTGCTTCTGCTCTTGCAGAAAAAGCTCGGCAGTATGGATTACAAGGTATCGTTGAAGAGGATGTTAATAAAGCAATTCATCTTGCGAAAAGAGAAGCTAGACCAAATGATTTTATATTTATTGGTGGCAGTACGTTTGTGGTAGCGGAAGTTGAGGATTTATAATTCTTTTATACGTGAAGAGAAAGCAAGAGCGTTTTAAGATTATTGCCGGTCGTGACAATGTGATAGAACCGGGGAAGGAGTTATTTACACAGATAAAAGGGAAATGGAATGAATTGTATTTCAAGAATTCAAATCCCATTACGCTTGAGTTGGCCTGTGGCAGGGGAGAGTACACTATTGGCATGGCGCGTCTTTTTCCGGAGAGAAATTTTATAGGAGTTGATATCAAAGGAGATCGCATCTGGAAGGGGAGTAGCATAGCAGCCGAAGAGAAGCTGAACAATGTAGCTTTCTTGAGGACGCATATACTTGTTATC
>JANNRV010000190.1:0-13624 GCA_031401775.1 Bacteroidia bacterium
ATCAGCTTCGGGGAGAAATAGAAAAAATTTCTAAAGGCACTGCAACTCATGAGATTAAAAATCTTGCTAACATTCCCTTAACGCGAGCTTCTGAGAAAGTACTCAAGATCACTTACCTGGAGGCTAAAATATTTAAGGCGCAGTTGATTGGCACAGAGCATTTGCTATTGTCTATTCTACGCGATCCCGATAATTTGGCGACCCAAATCTTAAATAAGTTTGATGTGGCTTATGATGTGGTAAAAGAAATGCTGGAGTACCAGGATAAACAACCTATGGCTTCTCAGGATACTGATGATCCTGATGAGGACTCATCTAAAATGTTTGGAGCCGGATCAGGTTCAGGCGGCTCAGGGAAAGAGAAAAAAGGAACTGGGGAAAAATCGCGTACGCCTGTGCTTGATAACTTTGGCCGTGATCTTACGAAGCTGGCAGAAGACAATAAGCTTGATCCTATTGTAGGACGTGAAAAGGAAATTGAACGCGTAGCTCAGATTCTTAGCCGAAGAAAAAAGAATAATCCCATTCTTATAGGAGAGCCAGGGGTTGGTAAGACTGCTATCGCAGAAGGACTTGCCCTTCGTATCATACAGAAAAAAGTATCACGTGTACTTTTTGGCAAGCGCGTAGTGACGCTTGATCTGGCTTCATTGGTAGCCGGTACGAAATACCGCGGCCAGTTTGAAGAGCGCATGAAAGCGGTGATGAATGAGTTAGAAAAATCTCCGGATGTAATTCTTTTCATTGATGAACTACATACGATAGTAGGCGCTGGCGGAGCTTCAGGTTCTCTCGATGCCTCCAACATGTTTAAGCCTGCACTGGCACGGGGAGAAATACAGTGTATTGGTGCCACTACGTTGGATGAGTACCGACAGTACATTGAAAAAGATGGAGCGCTTGCCAGAAGATTTCAGATGGTACTGGTAGATTCTACTACAGTTGAAGAGACTATTCAAATCCTTGACAACATCAAAGAAAAATACGAGGATCACCATCATGTAGTCTATACGAAGGAAGCCATTGATGCCTGTGTAAAATTATCAGACCGCTATATCAGCGATCGGTTTTTGCCAGATAAGGCAATTGATGTATTGGATGAGGCCGGTGCACGTGTTCACATTAATAATATTCATGTACCGGAAGACATCGTGAAGTATGAGGAGGCGATTGAAGATGTGAAGAAGGAAAAAAATCGTGTTGTAAAAAGCCAGAAGTATGAAGAAGCAGCTCAACTTCGCGACAAAGAGAAGAAGCTGATAGAGCAATTGGACTTGGCGAAAGCCCGCTGGGAAGAAAAGACACGTACTGAGAAATATACGGTAACGGAAGACAACGTGGCGGACGTGATTGGAATGATGACAGGCATTCCTACCAATCGCATTGCACAAAAAGAAAGTAACAAGCTTCTGGAGATGGGCAATGAACTGAGCGGCCGTGTAGTAGGGCAGGAAGAAGCCATTAAGAAATTAACCAGAGCAATCCAACGCACGAGGGTTGGATTGAAAGATCCAAGGAAACCCATTGGTTCATTTATTTTTCTAGGACCTACCGGTGTTGGAAAAACTGAACTCGCAAAAGTACTAGCCATGTATCTTTTTGATAAAGAAGATGCGCTGGTGCGTATTGACATGAGCGAGTACATGGAAAAGTTCTCGGTATCGCGTCTGGTGGGTGCCCCTCCTGGTTATGTAGGTTATGAAGAGGGAGGTCAGCTGACTGAAAAGGTACGAAGGAAGCCTTATAGCGTTGTATTGCTGGATGAAATTGAGAAAGCTCATCCGGATGTATTTAATATTCTTCTGCAAGTATTGGACGATGGAATATTGACAGATGGTTTAGGTAGAAGGGTGGATTTCCGAAATACCATTATTATCATGACTTCCAACATTGGTGTTAGAGACCTCAAGGATTTTGGTTCAGGGATTGGTTTTGCCAGCAAAGCAAAGCAACAGAATGATGAAGAGAACATGAAGAGCACTATTCAGAGTGCGCTGAAAAGAGCCTTCTCTCCTGAATTTTTGAATCGCCTTGATGACGTTATTGTATTTAATTCCTTGCAACGCGAACACATTCATAAAATCATTGACCTTACCCTGGGCAAGCTGTTTAAACGAATTACAGCGTTGGGTTATAATGTAGAACTCACAGATAAGGCCAAGGATTTTCTGGCAGAAAAAGGATATGAACCTCAATTTGGAGCAAGACATTTGAACCGTGCCATACAACGATACCTTGAAGATCCCGTTGCAGAAGAAATTCTCAGGGGGGAAATTGAGCAGGGCGGAACCATTCTTGCTGATTATAGCGGAGAAGGCGATGCGTTGACAATTAAACTCAAGAAGACGAAAGCACCTAAGGAAAAAAAGAGCGAATAGAATTACAGGAATGAAACACCCCAACTTGTTGGGGTCTTTTTTTTGGAATAATTCACCTCCGGGCTGTCCATTTTGGCCATGAATACACTTGGTTAATACGCTCCAAGGAACTTCCTCAAAAACCACTCAACTGAAACAATCAGGAGCAAGAGAAAGAAAACCCACTTCAGATTGATCAATGGATTAAAAGAATCTTCGGAATGAATAAGACTTCGTGCCTCAATTTTTGTAAGGTCATTGGTCAATTGATCGAATTGATTTGCATTATAAAATTTTCCGCCTGTTCCCGCAGCTAGTTTCCTTAATAGACCGAAGTCAGCCGTGAGGTTTTGTGATTCAATATTTTGAGCTGAAACGAGAAACTCTCCACGGACTGTTTCTCGTTTGCCCTCTAAGATGGTTGCGGCTTCATAATGAAATACCCCTTCGCTCATTCCGCCCATGCGATAGCGAGAGCTTCCCGGACTTGTCATGTAATTGTAAGAAGTCACCTTCCCGTTTTGATCCGTGATCTTTAAATCGATTTTATTTCCGTAGACTTGCTCATATAGGTCATTGTAAATTTGACTTTCGAAAGTTACTTGCTCCGAATCTGTAAACTCATTTTGAATAGGGAAGCTCCTAAACTTACGTTTGTCTTTCTGTGAGCTCAGGTACTGAATAAGTTTTGAAAAGACTTCATCGAAGGCAACGGTCTTCTCACTTTCCAAAAATTCATTTAAACGCCAACGCCAGATGCCATCACCGATGACCACACCTGTTTTTCGTCCGTTGTCATCGTAGGTCAGAATCAGGGGCCTGTCGGTGGTAACATTGCCGATGCGCTGATAAAGGAGGACCGAAGCATTAACGGGGAAAGTGAACTTCCCAAAGGGAACAGCAACGGGGGGGTATTTTGAAAAAGAACTGCTGACATTTTCTGCAAATCCAAAATCGCGGAATATTGGATTAATGACTGGCGTCACTTCATCCCACTGCGCTGTGTTTTCAAAAATAAGCGGTACGCCATTGGTTGCCAGTGAGCGAACATCAGAGCCCTTGCTAATGATGACCATAAGAGAAGATGGTCCCTTGCTCAATCGAGTATACAATGCCGCGGTCTTTCGTTGCTTGTCTAAAACTTCATGAAAAATAACTAAGTCGGCTTTACCGGGTTGTAGAAGATTGGACTCTACCTCTTGAACTCCCGGAATATGAAGAATAAATTCATAGTTAGAATTTTTCTCAATTACTGATCTCAATGCCTTAAGGTCTGGATGAGATGCAGGAGCAATTACGAGTATCTTTTTCTTTCCTCCTACGACTTCAATGAATGCGGAAGATCGATTGTTCCTTTTATTGGTCTCCAACGAATGAGGTTCAACCATAACTAAAATCTGTTGAAGTCCTTTATCATTGGCCTCTAGTTGAAAATCAAAACTGAGCAAAGACTTGTTCCCGGAATTCTTGGTTTGTTGAGTAAGTAATTTACCATCCTGAAAAACGGACACGTTAACCTCCTGATTAGCTAATCCCAAACTTTGGACTTCAGCTCTTAAGGGGTATTTATTTCCCTGATAGGCAATTTTATTAAATGCAAGATTCTTTAATACAAGGTCAGTGCGTTGCGTTGTATCGCCCAATCCGATGGTGTTGATGGGAATTCGAAGGGGAGAATACAGGGGGGAGGCGCCTGAATTATAAATACCATCAGACAACAAGACGATGCTTGCCAGATTCTTTCCTTCGTAATCGGAGGTGACGGACCGTATCGCTCCGGTAAGATCTGAATTGGGCTGATTAAAAATTAGCGATTCATCTTTAGCCGATAGATTTCTAATCGCGACTTCATATCCCACATTCTCTATTGATTTGCGAGCTTTACCAATCTGTTCTCTGATTTTTTGTTGCTCTAGTGAATCCAGAGTTTCGCTTACTGATAGTGAGTTATCTACCAGGAAAACCACAGTTGGCTTTTCAAAAATGTTATTCGTAAGTTTTAGAATTGGGCCGATCAAGAGAAAAGCAAGGAGGGCAACTAAAAACGCCCGCAGAACAAAAAGCCCTTGGTTAATCTTTTTACTCCACGCATGCTTACCGCGATAGAGAATAAAGGCATAACCAATACCTAGTGCAATGCACACGATGATATAGGCGGGAGAGTAGTCAAAAATCAGATGCTGCATGTATGATATTACCAGGGATCAGTAATTGTATTTCGTTCCCCACAATTTCTTCAAATAGTTTCTTAATTCCTCTTCCCTTGCATTTTTACCCGGTTCATAAAATTTAGTGGCTTTAATCTTGTCGGGAAGAAATTCCATGTTCACAAAATTTCCATCAAAGCTATGAGCGTACTGGTATCCCTTCCCATAGCTAAGGTCTTTCATCAGTTTGGTAGGAGCGTTTCGGATAGATAACGGAACAGATAAGTCTCCGGTTTCTTTAACAAGTGACAAGGCTTTATCAATGGCAACATAGCTTGCATTACTTTTAGGCGAACTAGCCAGGTAAACAGCACATTGCGATAAAATAATGCGCGCTTCCGGGTAGCCAATGACATCTACGGCCTGAAATGTGGTGGTGGCCATCACCAAGGCGGTTGGGTTGGCGTTGCCAATATCTTCAGAAGCAAGAATAACCATTCTTCGTGCAATGAACTTTACATCTTCGCCACCTTCAATCATTCGTGCGAGATAATAAACTGCGGCATTAGGGTCGCTGCCGCGAATGGATTTGATAAACGCAGAGATAATATCGTAATGCTGTTCTCCACTTTTATCATAAATGGCAATTCTCTTTTGGGCCACATCAATCACCAATGTATCGGTGATTTCTATTTCACCAGTAATCGACTCGCTGATCAACTCTACTAAATTCAAAATTTTTCGCGCATCGCCACCAGAAATATTCAGCAACGCCCGATGTTCAATTATTTTAATGCTTCGCTTTTTAAGTTCAGTATCTTTTTGAAGAGCTTGTTCAATAAGGTCCAGTAATTCATTTTCTTCTAATGCCTTTAACGTATAAACCTGGCATCGCGATAGCAATGCGGAGTTTACTTCAAAGGAGGGATTTTCTGTAGTGGCACCAATTAAAGTAATCACTCCTTTCTCTACAGCTCCCAGAAGCGCATCCTGCTGCGACTTATTGAAACGATGAATTTCATCGATGAATAGAATTGCACGACTTCCATGTTTTGCTTTTTCAATAATCTCACGAACATCTTTTACTCCCGCACTTACTGCACTGATGGTGTGAAAAGGTCTCTTAACTTCATTGGCAATAATGTTGGCAATTGTGGTTTTTCCAACTCCGGGTGGTCCCCACAAAATCATGGAAGGAACATTGCCTGTGGCAATGGCTTTTCTGATAATTCCCGTTTCCCCAACAAGATGTTGTTGTCCGATAAGGTCTTCCAATTTTGAAGGCCTCATTCTTTCTGCGAGAGGAGGAAGTGAAGAATTCAGCATGGCTTAGATAAGAAAAACAAGAAACAAAAAGGGGAATGATTTGCCCTATTCATCTATCTAGTTAATTGAAATTTTATTGAGTACTTCTACCGTCTTGCCTAACATACTATCATTGAAGTCGAGATGAGTAACCATGCGAATTTCGGCAGCGCTGAATGGTAAAGCTTTAATCTGATGTTCAGCCAACTTTTGTAAGAATTTTTCCGGAGTTACGGTTGGCACCAATTCAAAAATCACAATATTGGTATCTACCGGCATGATTGATTTGATATAGGATTTTCCTGAAAGAGCTTTTCCAATTTCACGCGCCCGAATATGATCTTCCTTTAACCGACTGATGTGATGATCTAATGCATAAATTCCCGCAGCAGCAAGAAACCCAGCCTGTCGCATGGCCCCGCCAAAGACTTTGCGCATTCGCCTTGCTTTCTTTTCTAAATCCTTTTTACAAACCAGCACAGATCCAACGGGAATTCCCAGGCCTTTTGAAAGACAAATGGAAATCGTATCAAAGTGCTTTCCAAAATCAGCCGGTCTTTCACCCGTTTCAGTAATTGCGTTAAAAAAACGTGCACCATCCAAGTGCATGGCCAACCCTTTTGATCGACTGAACTTGCTGATAGCTTCAATCTGAGATAAACGGTAATAGCTTCCGGCTTCGCGCACTACGGTATTTTCAAGAGCAACAACAGATGTTCTTGGATAATGCTGATCATCACCATTAATGTTCGCCTCAATTTCCGCAACAGAAAGCCGACCACGATCGCCTGTCAATAGACGAGTGCTTACATTACTATTGCCGGCAAGACCACCTCCTTCATATTTATAAATGTGAGCTCCTTTATAACAAATGATCTCTTCAAAAGGCTGCGTAAGCACCTTTATGCCAATTTGGTTTGTCATGGTGCCCGAAGGGCAGAACACGGCTGCTTCCATTCCCAATAACCGGGCACATTTCTCTTCTAATTTTTTAATGGTTGGATCTTCTCCGAAAACATCATCACCCACTTCGGCTTTCATCATGGCCTCCAGCATGCCCCGAGTAGGCTTGGTGACAGTGTCGCTGCGCAAATCAATTGTCATAGGATGGGATTCAACTCGTCAAATTAATAAAAGGTTTGCTAGGGGTAAGAGTATTTTATCCGGATTTGTTTTTTAGCCGCTATCCGCCTACTTTTGTGCCTCAATATCGCGGGGTGGAGTCCCGATAGGTATCGGGAGTAGCTCGTTGGGCTCTCCTAATGAAAGGAAACCACTCCTGAAAAAACATATCGCGGGGTGGAGCAGTTGGTAGCTCGTTGGGCTCATAACCCAAAGGTCACAGGTTCGAGTCCTGTCCCCGCTACTAAAACCCCAGACTACGTCCGGGGTTTTTCTTTTTAAAATCATCCATGCCACAGCATAAAGCAGGTTTTGTAAGTATTGTAGGGAAGCCCAACGTAGGCAAATCCAGTCTAATGAATAAGTTGGTGGGCGAGAACCTCTCTATCATTACCTCCAAAGCTCAAACTACTCGGCATCGCATCATGGGGATGTTAAATGGAGATGACTTTCAAATCGTGTATTCCGATACACCCGGTATTTTGGAGCCGAAGTATGAGCTACACCAGGCGATGATGAGCTATGTGAAAGTATCACTGGAAGATGCGGATGTAATACTGGTCGTGGTGGAATTGGGAGAGAAATATGATGAGCAACTTTTTTTACGCTTTAAATCCATTCCAACTCCTGTCTTGCTGATTATTAATAAAATTGATAAAGCCAACGGTTCTCAGTTGGAGGATAAAATAAAATATTGGAAAGAGCTTATTCAACCAAAAGAAATCATTCCTGTGTCAGCGCTGACCGGAGAGAATGTAGAGAGCCTCTTGCCGCTGATAAAAAGTTATTTGCCCGAGCATCCTGGCTATTATCCTAAAGATGATTTCACCGATCGTTCCGAACGTTTCTTTGCCTCTGAAATAATTCGTGAGAAAATATTTTTGAATTACGAACAGGAGATTCCGTATAGCACGGAAGTTGGGATTGACAGCTTTAAAGACGAAGAAGCGATCATCCGCATTCGGGCAATTATTTTTGTGGAGAGGGATTCACAAAAAGGAATCATTATCGGCAAAATGGGAAGCTCTTTAAAAAAGGTTGGAACTGAGGCACGAAAAGATTTGGAGACTTTTTTTGGCAAGAAGGTTTTTTTAGAGACGCATGTGAAGGTGGCGGACGATTGGCGAAAACAGAAGCAACGGCTGAAGCAATTTGGATACCTTGATAGTTAGTCATTGTTCGATGGACTCTTGAACAATGATTTATTGATAATTAATTTATGGCAAACGTTATTGCAATTGTAGGAAGACCGAATGTTGGGAAATCAACCTTGTTTAATCGGTTGGTGGAGAAACGACAGGCCATTATGGACAATATGCCGGGAGTCACGCGCGACCGTCATTATGGCTATGCTGAATGGTGCGGAAAATATTTTACGGTAATTGATACAGGTGGATATGTAACGGGATCTGACGATAAATTCGAATCTGAAATTCGTAAACAAGTGAAGTTGGCGGTTGATGAAGCCTCTGCTATTATTTTCTTAGTGGATTGCGAAGAAGGATTGACAGGCTACGACAAGGACTTTGCAAATATCATTCGTCAATCGAAGAAACCTGTTTTTGTTGCCGCCAACAAAGTTGATACACCCAACAAAACGACATTAGCTGCTGAGTTCTATGCCCTGGGTTTAGGAGAAGTATATCCTATTTCATCGGGTAATGGCAGTGGTACAGGTGAACTGTTGGATGAATTGATCAAAACTTTTCCAGAAGAAGGAGTTGAAGACCCCAATGCAGGTATTCCCCGAATAGCCATATTAGGTCGCCCCAATGTTGGCAAGTCCTCTTTTCTTAATGCGTTATTAGGAGAAGCCCGAAGTATTGTTACTGATGAGGCAGGCACGACACGTGATGCCATCGATACGCGGTATAAAATGTTTGGTAATGATTTTATTCTAACTGACACAGCAGGAATAAGGAAAAAAAGTAAAGTGACAGAAGACGTAGAGTTTTATTCCGTGCTGAGATCCTTAAAGGCATTGGAAGAGTGCGATGTCTGTATTGTCGTGATCGATGCAGAGCGTGGTTTGGAATCACAGGA
This sequence comes from Bacteroidia bacterium, assembly GCA_031401775.1. Taxonomy (GTDB): domain Bacteria; phylum Bacteroidota; class Bacteroidia; order Cytophagales; family Cyclobacteriaceae; genus ELB16-189. Next base: position 8,975 of record JANNRV010000190.1, read on the forward strand.
TGTAAACATCATCAGCCTTGCTCAAAAGCAGAACAAAGGCATTGTCATTATGGTGAATAAGTGGGACCTTATTGAAAAAGATAGCAATACGGCCGAGAAATTCAAGAGTGACATGCTGGAAAAAATAGCGCCTATCACCTATGTCCCTTTTTTGTTCGTATCGGTTATCAATAAGCAAAGGATTTTTCAGGTAATAGAAAAGGCGGTCGAGGTCTTTAACAATAAGACGAAAAAGGTACCCACCTCTGAATTGAATGATGCGATGCTTCCCGAAATCGTGCATTACCCACCCCCCGCGTTGAAGGGGAAGTTAATTCAGATCAAGTACATCACGCAAGTCAAGGCCCGATCGCCATCGTTTGCATTCTTTTGCAACCACCCACAATACATACAAGAATCCTATCAACGCTTTTTGGAAAACAGGTTGCGTGAGAAGTTTGACTTTGAAGGAGTTCCCATCCGGTTATTCTTTAGAAAGAAATAAATAGTGCTTTTTTGAGCTTGAATTAGACTTTAGGCTCTGCATCACTTCTCGCAAAAGATCATGATTGTTAATTAAATTATTGAAGGAGAAGGTTTTTTTAGAGCTGAAAATCCGACAAATCAATAAAAAGTCTTAGGTGTTGCCTTAGTATCAGGCATTACTGCTATATTTGCAGCAAAATTTCAATAACCTGAAAACTATGAAAAAATTTGTTGCATTTCTTATCGTTTGTGGCTTTGCAGTAGCAATGGTCGCTTGTGGTGGTAAGAAGGAAGAAGCTGCTTCTGCAGTTGATTCTCTTACTAACATGGTTGACTCCGCTGCTTCAGCAGTCGACAGCACTATGAACGCTGTTGTTGATTCAGCTGCCGCAGTAGTAAACTAAGCAATCTTAAAGATTGTTTCTTTGAAGGCTTTAGATTTCTGAAGCCTTTTTTGTTGCCTATGAATGTAGAAAAAGTCCTCACAATTCTTCAAACACACGTTCCTTCCACGGCTGTTCCTTATTGCATTGAACTTTGGAACAATAATCCATTTGAATTTAGGCTTAGAAAAACTCGTGTCACAAAAATAGGGGACTTCACTTTTCGAAGGGGACAAACTCCTCGGATCACCATCAACAAGGATCTTCATTCCTATCTTTTTCTCATTACCTATATTCATGAGGTGGCTCATCTCGTTGTTCATCAGACCAGGACTCGTTCAGCACATGGTATAGAATGGAAAAATATTTTTCAACAATTATTGGAGCCTTTGTTGAATGAACAATTTTTCCCTAATGATCTGTTGAGTGAGTTAAGAAGGCATATGATCGATCCGATGGCTACCACTTTTTCTGATCCGGCTCTTTCTAAAGTGCTAAGAACCTATGAGCCTCCTTCCACGACAAAGACCTTGCTGTCGGATATACCCGAGGGAAGTATTTTTGAAATTCGAGGAAGGTGGTTTAAGAAAGGAATGAAGCGAAGAACACGAGTGCTCTGTCAGGAGATGAATTCACGAAAAAAATACCTTGTACCTGTTGATGCTCCAATCGGGAATGTTCAATTGAGTTTTCTTTGAACCAATGAATCTACGCGTTGATAAAAACGAAGCGGGTGAAGTGTGCGCCAGTTATCAATTTGTAATGATTCTCCCATATTGACGTGCCGGTCAATTTTATATTTCTTAAATTCCTCCCGGATGAAATCGGGAAAATTCACCGCTGCGATCCAACCTATTTTTTCATGGGATTCGCAATCTTCTACCTCTGCGTGCCATTCTTCATAGTAAGCATCATCCGATCCGTGAAAATTTAAAATATTCTCTCCCAGCAAAATGAATTTAGTGATGCCTTCGCGGGAAAGGAGTTCAATAAAATTTCGTTTCAGTAGCATGATGTCGTTATTAATGGCATCATTCCATTCTCCTATAAATTCAATGATAGCAAATCCCTCGTCATAGTCAGCGTAAATAGACTTTAAGTAGAGTGTTTCAGAATCAATGGAGTCCCATCCCGGGTCGATGAAGAAACCATAAACAGTATCTTGGTAGAGATCGTAGTTATACTCTTTGCCAAAGAACGGAGACTTTTCGTCTTGTGACGAATCGTAATACTTTAGCCAGTTGTAGAAGGGCTCAATGTCATGCATTTATTTAGTACTGTCTACAGCCTTTCGCACACTTCCGTATTTTTTTAACAGCTTCTCCGCTTGCATCTGATCGATTCCTAATTCTTGCATGATCATGTGTACTCCACGATCAACCAGCTTATTGTTGGTGAGTTGCATGTCCACCATTTTATTTCCTTTTACCCGACCTAGCTTGATCATGGTGGCCGTTGAAATCATATTGAGTATAAGTTTCTGTGCAGTGCCGGATTTCATGCGCGTACTTCCTGTGACAAACTCAGGACCAACAACCACTTCAATGGGATGGTCTACCTGTTTACCTAATTCACTTCCTCTGTTGCAGGTAATGCAGCCTGTCGTAATTCCTTGTTCGCGTGCTTTCTTTACACCACCGATAACATACGGTGTTCTTCCGGAGGCTGCTATTCCGATCAGTACATCATCTTGATTGATATCGTGAGTTGCTAAATCAAGCCAGGCTTGTTGGGTATTGTCTTCTGCATTTTCGACAGCTTCACGAATCGCTTTATCTCCACCGGCAATCAATCCAATGACTCGTCCTTGTGGCATTCCGTAGGTGGGCGGTATTTCAGAAGCATCTAAAATACCAAGACGCCCGCTGGTGCCTGCACCAATGTAAAATAACCTTCCGCCTTTCTCTATTTTTTCTACAATCACTTTGACGAGCGCTTCAATGCTGGGAATTATTTTCTCAACAGCCAAAGGAACTGACTTGTCTTCCTCATTCATATTGATCAAAAGATCGTGAATGCTCATACGATCCAAGTGATCAAAGCGGGATGAAGATTCAGTGGTACTCAATTCTAGTTTTTTAAGGTGCTATAAAATTAGTAAACAAGTACCAAAGAATACGAGAAGACCAGAGAATTAAACAATAGAAGTAATTAAGGGTATCTCTAAAAATCTAATTGAATTATCAGACTGAACCCGATAGCTATAAGGTCGAAGCCGATTTAGGCCGCACAAATACCGAAATATGTTTCGACCCGATAGCTATCAGGTTCAATAGGACAAAGTTATTAGAGAAGCCCTTAATTAAACTAAGTCTTTTTTGTGATATAATGCTAACCCAGCAATTGGACCCTCAAGAATATTTTTTACCGTAAGCCCTTTGTCATTCGCAACCTGGCGCAGCACATCGCTAAAATAAAATGCTACCGAACCAGTAAAATGAACTTTGAGCGATTGATAATTTTCGTATTTCATCACCGTATTCTCATAGAAGTCGGAGAAGCTCTTATAAACCAATTTATAGCAATACGGCTCTTTAAGGTGTTGAAAAATAAATTTAGCAAAACTTGCCAGAAAAGCACCCGGCTTTTCATTCTGATAGACTTTCGTCAAAACCTCTTCCCGGCTCCAGGGAAATCTAGCTTTAAACTGCTTCGCCAAAGTGGCCGGTAGTTCATTTCTAAAGTAATCGACAATCAAACGCTTGCCCATATAGGTCCCTGAGCCCTCATCGGCAAGGATCCATCCCATATTGGCAACAACATGAACAATTTCTTTACCATCATAGAGACATGAATTGGAACCTGTCCCCAGAATGCACGCAATGCCTGGTTCATTTCCGCAAAGGGCACGAGCGGCTGCCAGCAGATCCCAACCTACTTCAATTTTAGCAACTGGAAAGAAGGTTGCAAAAGTTGCTTTGATGACTTCCTGATTTTTTTCGGAGGAAACTCCCGTACCGTAAAAAAATATTTTGGTGACTTCTTCTTTCATTAAGGGCATTAAAAACTCTCTCACATTTTTTTCAAGATCGCCAATGGGCTGGTAGTAAGGATTAAAACCCGGACAATTTGCCTGCTCAATTGTTCCATTGGAAGAGAGCATCCTCCAATCAATTTTTGAGCCTCCACTATCTGCAATGATGATCATGTTATTTCTAGTTTAGCCCACTAATTTTCCAATGACTTTAAATTTTTCAAAAACCTTTTCTGTATGAGGTGCGTCTTTCAGTTCATCTGTCAAATCCTGCCCCGCCCAATGTTCATAATGTTTTCCATTCTTCCAGAGGCGTGATGAAGATACTTCATAAATTAATCCTAAATAAGCAATCCATACCTCTGGTTTGTCCTGGCCATTGCGTAAAGCAAGATGGGCGCGATTATATTCCGGCAGCACCCTCACATCGCAGAGGTCAAATGATGATAATCCTTTAAAACGGTGTATAAAAATTTTACCGGAGGCATATCCGTTTGGATTCTGTGAAGGGACATTATTTTTGCAGCCAGTGCGTACACGGGTTTATCATTACCCAACGTGACGTTTAGATTCAATGCTTCTTTGATTATGCCAATATCTCGATCCGTCAAATGAATGACCTGGGGAAATTGAGGTTGGTAATCTTGTGCCAGACTCTGGACAATTTCCTGACCGGTAAGAACCCCTCGCTTGGTTAATTTTACCACCGTGGTTCCTGCTGCCAGGTCACCCAGACGCTGCCCGTTTTTGGTAAGCAAAATGAAAGTAATGGCTACCGAACCGGACAAGATTACATCCACAGGCCAGAGAATAAAACGCATAATGTAG
>JANNRV010000191.1:0-23935 GCA_031401775.1 Bacteroidia bacterium
CTTATTCTTACTTTGTTTTTCTATGGCGGCGAGTTGATCTGCCAAGATTGATTTGCTATCATACAATAATCTTCCAATCAATGTGCTCTTACCGTCATCAACACTTCCTGCTGTAGCAATCCTTAAAACTTCCATAAGCTCATTGATCAAAAATAACCACTTACTTTCCGGGTCTCCATAGCAGCCTCGGCTCGTTTATCATCCAATCGTGTACCCCTCTCTGAGAGTGTGGCTGAGAGAATTTCATCGATAATGGTATCAATCGTGCTGGCCTCCGAAGCTAATGCGGCCGTGCAGGACATATCTCCCACAGTTCTAAACCTTACCTTCCGTGTTAGAATCTCCTCGTCCGCATCGCGATAAATAAAATCAGAGACGGGCCATAAGACGCCATCGCGGATTACAATTTCGCGCTCGTGAGTAAAGTAAATGGAAGGGATGGCCAACTCTTCTTCTTTTATGTAGTTCCACACGTCAAGTTCGGTCCAGTTGGAAATAGGGAAGACCCTTACATTCTCTCCGGGCTTTATCCTTCCATTTAGATAATCAAACAATTCCGGTCTTTGGTTTTTGGCATCCCACTGGCCAAACTCATCACGTACGGAGAAGATGCGTTCCTTGGCTCTTGCTTTTTCTTCATCACGCCTGGCGCCACCAAGACAAGCATCAAATTTATTTTCTTCAATGACGCGAAGGAGGGTTACGGTTTGCAGCGTATTTCGACTGGCAAACTTTCCGGTCTCCTCTGTCACGCGCCTTGCGTCAATGTCTTCCTGCACATTGGCAACAATAAGTTCAGAGCCAGTCGATTCGACTAACCAATCTCTGAAAGTTATCGTCTCTGGAAAGTTATGACCCGTGTCTACATGCACGAGCGGAAAGGGTGACTTGCCAGGATAGAAAGCCTTTTGTGCAAGACGCACCAGGGTGATGGAGTCTTTGCCTCCGGAAAAAAGGATAGCGGGCTTTTCAAATTGCGCAGCTGCTTCCCGCATGATATAGATGGCTTCATCTTCAAGTTCTCTGGGAAATAATTTTCTAGTTGAATCCATACTTACTTTTCGGTCAAACTTTTCTTGGACTCATTTATCTCGTGAAGTCCACACTCTTTTGCAGAATTCTCCCACCACCATCGGCCTGCTCTTACATCCTCATCTTTTAAAACAGCCCTCGTGCAGGGGGCACAACCAATACTGGCAAAACCTTTCTTATGGAGGGTGTTGACGGGTATATGATTGGAGTGAACATAGCTTTCCACTTCCTTGAGGCTCCAGTTAATGAGAGGATTATATTTTATCACTTGATCGTGCTCATCCCATTCCACCATCTCCATCTTTTTACGATTAACTGACTGGTCAGATCGGATACCTGTGATCCATACTTTCGTGTTCTTCAATGCGCGGCTTAAAGGTTCCACCTTTCTGATATGGCAACACTCTTTTCTGTTTTCCACGGATTCATAAAAGGAATTGATTCCTTTTTGTAAGACCATCGTTTCAACCTGATGGTGATCAGGGAAAAGAACCTGAATGCTGACTTTGTATTTCTTTACAGTCAGGTCAAGCAGATCATATGTTTCCTGGAAAAGACGACCCGTATCAAGCGTGAAAATCTGAATGGAAAGCTTCTCTCTTCCAATCCAATGAGTGATCATCTGATCCTCCATGCCAAGGGCGGAAGAGAATTTGGCTGAACCACCAAATTCTTTGCTGATGAGGGTTAAGCCTTCGACAGGTTGAAGTTGTTCAAGTTCTCTCTTTAGCGCGTCTAAACGTACTTTCATACATCTTAATTCTTAGCGCTCGCAATAAGCAATAGCTAATTTTCCGCAAATATATCTAAAATCTATAGAACTAGGGGACTAACTGAAATTGTAGCTACTTCGTCTTAAGTCCACTGAGTTTAATTTCAGTCAGTCTCCGTTTTGTATCGAGTGAAAAATCTCCTTTCATCATCCACTCATAATAGGAGGGTTCTTCCTTCAGCACCAACAATACACTTTTCTTGCGGTGTTTGCCAAAATTGAATTCGGCTTCGCCTTTTTCATTGCGTACCATACGACCTGCAAGGTCGATGATATCGGAGAAGGTAAGCTTATTCAATTCATCCATGTCATTTCTAATCACACCGATTTCCTTACCCAATCCATCGGTCACTGTCTGGCTCTCATATTTTTCAATCTGGGCAAACAGAACTTCCATAGTCGCCTGCGTATCAGCTTCAGCCGTGTGTGAGTTCTCTAAACTTTTGTTGCAATAGAATTTGTAAGCGGCCGATAGATTTCTTTTCTCCATCATGTGATAGATCTTCTGGGCATCAATAATTTTCTTCCGGCTGTAGTCAAAGTCTACACCAGCTCTCAGAAACTCCTCCACCAGAACGGGGACATCAAATTTCAGAATGTTAAATCCTGACAAATCGGCACCCTCCATAAATTTCGCATAGTCTTTTGCAACCTCTTTAAAAGTAGGTTTATCTTTTACATCCTCATCATAGATTCCATGGATCGCTGAGGATTCTGCTGGGATCGGCACTGTGGGATTAAGAACGTTTGACTTACGCACCTCTTCTCCATTCGGCATAATTTTAATAATGGCGATTTCAATAATTCTGTCCTGTGCAGTGTTCGTGCCGGTGGTCTCAAGATCAAAAAAGCAAAGCGGCACTTTCAGGTTTAACTTCATTGGTAGATTAGATTATCACTTTATAAATGATCAGCCTTCAAAGCTGATCATGGATTGGTAAAACTGCTCGGAGGTTATCCCGATTTTCTTTAATACTTCTTTGGCAATACTGAAATTGATCAGGTTGCGATCTCCAGAAACCTTCATGATAAACCTTTCTTTTGCACTGGACAGAAGGATAAGCTTATTGTTTTCAATGACATGTGGAAATTTTGAACAGGCAACTGAAGTAACATCCGGTCGCTCTTTCTTGCAGATACGAGTGAGGTCTTCTGATTCTGAATAGAATAAACTGCCTCCCTTTGGGGTAGCATCGGCAAATCGTGAGACAATGCTTTCATCATCTGGTAACATGTTACTAATAACACCGATATGATGATTATATTTTAAGAGTGATTCAGTTGGCCGGCTGCTCTTTTCGATGAGAATAACGGGTGCCGAGGAAAGCTTTATCGAAGAGACTGGCGCGCTTAGCGCAAAATCAAACTCCCTTTGCTGCAAACGCAACACGTGGGTGATCATGGCGGTAATCGTTCTGGCCTCGGTTCCAATCAGCACGACCCGTTGCTTATCAGCGGCTTGAGAAAAGATATGTTCTGGCGTTTCCTTGGCAGGCTCCATAATGAGCAATTTAAAATCTAGCCTTAAATATAGAGGATTATATAGTAAAAATTTATCCTATTCATTTACTCTTCACGTACTCAGTAGGTTATAATTAACAGGACCAATTAGTGTCTGGCCTGCCAAAACAATCAAATGTCAATTGCGACCCCAATCGCCATTGGTAAAGCAATCCCAAATGTATCTGGGATCGCCCGCCCGGATGATTCCGGTCGGACGGGCTTCGTGCACGCGTATACTCGAGATATCGATAGGTTATTAGTTTTGCGAAGCACCAGAAGCCAATATTGTTTTAGGAATTTATTTTATGAGACTCTCGTTGTTAACAAGGTATTCCTTTAATGTGTGTAGATTGTTTAAAAGTTGTGGACGTTAAAAGTCGTTATGCGTTTTGCATTTTTTAGGTTTGTCTCCCATTTTATAAAAGCAACGCTACAACAACCACTGTATGGAGCAAAGATCAAAGTCACTGAGGGTAAGTCCCGAACGATTCGGGGCAGGGAAGTCGAGCAAACTCGCGCGAGATATCTCCGAGAGTTTGGGAAAACTTCCCCCTCAGGAGCTTGATCTGGAAGAAGCCGTACTAGGCGCGTTGATGCTGGAAAAGAACGCGTTAACTGCTGTTGTTGAGTTCCTTAGGCCCGACCATTTCTATGCCGAGCAGCACAAAGAGATTTATACCGCCATCATTGACTTGTTCAAGTCCTCTGATCCGGTGGATATGCTCACTGTGGCTGCCCAACTCCGCAAGAATGGCAAACTTGAACTTGTAGGAGGTGCCTTTCGAATCGCAGAGCTGACATCTAAAGTAAGTTCGGCCGCCAATATTGAATACCATTCTCGTATTCTTATTGAAAGGGCGATCAAACGTGCCCTGATTCAAATTGCCTCTCAGATTCATCAGGATGCGTATGAGGAAACAACAGATGTATTTGAACTGCTGGACAAAACGGAACAGTCTATCTTTCAAATCTCGGATGCCAACTTGCGCAAGAACTACGACAACATGAAGTCGTTGATGTATAAGGCCATTCAGGAACTGCAGGAAAGAAAAAATCATAAAGATGGATTGACAGGTGTGCCCAGCGGATTTTCCCGTTTGGACAGAATTACCTCCGGTTGGCAGAAGTCGGATCTTGTTATTATTGCCGCACGCCCCGGTATGGGTAAGACAGCGTTCATCGTTTCGGCTATGCGCAATGCTGCCGTGGATTTTAATTTTCCGGTGGCGATGTTTTCTCTTGAGATGGCTTCTCTTCAATTAGTAAATCGTTTGATTTCCGCGGAGGCGGAATTGGAATCGGATAAAATAAAGAGAGGAAACCTGGCAGAATTTGAATGGCAACAATTGGTGACGAAGACGAATCGACTTTCCAGTGCGCCTATTTTTATTGACGATACGCCTGCGCTTTCTATTCTTGAATTGCGCGCCAAATGTCGAAGACTGAAATCAGAGCACAACATCCAACTCATTGTTATCGATTATCTTCAACTGATGAAAGGTGAAGAGAGCGGAAACCGTGAACAGGAAATCGCGTCCATTTCCAGAGCTCTGAAAGGGGTGGCCAAAGAATTGAATGTACCCGTGATTGCACTGTCTCAGTTGAGTCGCGGTGTAGAGACAAGGGGAGGAGATAAGCGCCCGCAACTCTCCGACTTACGTGAATCGGGTTCTATCGAGCAGGACGCAGATATCGTGATGTTCCTCTATCGCCCGGAATATTATAAAATAGATCAGGACGAAGATGGTATGTCAACCATGGGTATGGCGGAAGTCATTATTGCGAAACATCGTAACGGATCATTAGATACGGCTAAGCTTAAGTTCATCGGCAAGTATACCAAGTTTACCGATTTTGATGACCGACCCGCCAATGAGAATCCATTCTCCGGAATGATCACTAAGGAAAGTCGCCTGAATTCACCGCCACCACCTATGCGGCCGGATGACGAAACGCCTTTCTAAGCATATTGGCAGGCTGACCTCATTTCTGATTGTCAGGCTGTCCCGATAGCATCGGGATCGAAGTCGACTATGAGAGTCTATGTTTCGACAAGCTCAACATGACACGGTATTTGGAGGTCCTACATACATAGCCAAAAGAATTGCGTTAGCCGGCTTTCTTACCACCTGTTCTCTTCTAACTTTACAGGCAAAAATCTACTGTGAAGACGTTTTTGCTATTGTTCTTATTACAGGTAGCGCAAGACAATCCAATTGTGTCTCCGCCTCAGCAAGATTCCGTAGCTGCCATTCCTTCTGATCTGTACGTTGATAGCCTGCGAAATAAATCCAAAGAGTTGCAGTGGTCATTTGATGTGGAAAGGCGCGGTCGCGAAAACGACAGACTGATCTACGACAAACAACTGCGCGAAATCGATGAGAGTAACCAGCAGCAGCAATGGTTTACCATTATCTCCGTAATTGCCTTTGTCATTATCTTGCTCATTCTGCTATACATTCTTTATAACCAAAAGAAACGAAATCAAGAACAGGGGCTACAGCAGGAGAATGAGATCAGGCATTTGAAAGAAATCAAAGCCCGAATGTTTGGTCTCATTGCCAGAGACATTCGTCAGCCACTTGCTTCGTTCACCAACCTCACCCGAAGTTTTGTAGGAACGATGAACACCTTGAGTCAGGAGGAAACGATTGGCTTCCTGAAAAACCTGCACACCACCATTGTTGATCTGCGGCAATCGCTTAATAACATTTCAAATTGGGCTATTATTGAATCCGAAGAAATGCCGCTTCGAAAAGAATCGATCAGTTGTATTAACCTTGCCCGGGAAGTGGTCAAAGAGTTAGAGCCATCGGTACGGCAGAAAGAGTTGGTCATTGATTATTTTATTCCAGACCAACAGCAAGTGTATGCCGATAAGATTATGGTGAGCCTGGTGTTGCAAAATTTACTCTCCAATGCCATTAAATTCTCCCACGCCAAGGGGCAACTCACCATCTTCTCTGGCAAGAAAGATAACCTGGTGACGTTGGGTATCAAAGATCATGGCATAGGCATCAGCGAAGAGGAAATAAAAAAGCTTTTTGATGTTAACATCAGCTTGAATGATAAACTGGCCAATCGAAGCCGAGGTGTGGGCTTATTGATTTGCCGCGAGCTCGTTGAAAAAAATGGAGGCAACATGTATGTTGAAAGCGTAGCCGGAAAGGGGAGTAGCTTTTATTTTAGTTTGCCGGAGAGATGATGATATAGCTTGCTTAGAGAGAAAATCAACACCACTATAGCGCAAGCTTGTAATGGAACTGTAACTGGTTCAAGCGTACGCTTGGACCAATCGTGAAGAATCTCCATGCGTTGCAATATGTGTAAGGAATACTAGAATTAGGGAGTTTTTATATTGAGGGAATTACAAGTGGATGCTTGCACCATATAGAAGCTTAAAAACGCCTCACCCAGCCTCTCCGGAGGAGAGGGGCTGATCTTCTAAAAACAAAAAACCTCCGCAGCTTTTGCTTCATGGCAAGATGACAACCACTTCATGCCTTCCTGCACATTGCTTCATAGCGAAATGACAACCACTTCATGGCTTCCTGCACATTGCTTCATGGCGAGATGACAACCACTTCATGCCTTCCTGCACATTACTTCATGGCGAGATGACAACCACTTCATGGCTTGCTGCATATTACTTCATAGCGAGATGACAACCACTTCATACCTTCCTGCACATTGCTTCATGGCAAGATGACAACCACTTCATGGCTTCCTGTACATTGCTTCATGGCGAGATGACAACCACTTCATGCCTTCCTGCACATTGCTTCATAGCAAGATGACAACCACTTCATGCCTTCCTGTACATTGCTTCATGGCAAGATCACAACCACTTCATGACTTCCTGCACGTTGGACTGCTATTTCCTCTTCTTTTTCAACGGAAACTCAAAGCCGGTCCTTACCGTCAGGCGGTCGGCATAGGGGCTATTCAAATTGAGAGAAAGACTTACAATTAATTACAAATCTCAGCCTGACGGAAGAAACGGAAGTAAAATTGGGTGAAAGGAAAAACTTACCATTCAACCAAAAAATGATTGTGCCCGTTTAACCGTAGTATCCATACTACCCATTATGAAAACAATCCTGTTAACCCTGACTCTTGCTTTTGGCCTTTTCATTCATGGCAAAGGACAAACAAGTCCTCACCAAGCTGCCACTCCACCCGTGTGGATAGAAGCGGATAGGAAATACCTGGTAGACAATCTCATTCGCTCGAAACAAGAGCTGATCGATGCAACAAAGAACCTGACAAAAGAGCAATGGAATTTTAAAGAAAATCCAGATCGCTGGAGCATTAATCAGATTATAGAACACATCTGCCTTTGGGAGATTATCCAGATGAATGAAGTTTCTGTTGCTCTGCAAATGGGACCCCTTCCTGATTTTACTCATTATCTTGCTGATAGCCTTTTTCTGGATTCTGATCCGAATGGATTGAAAAAAGATGTCACAACGGATTATACAAAACCTTTTACCTTCCGCTAGGCAATAATGAAGGCAAGAATAACATGATCTGGCTGACTACGATGCGAAATGAATCAATTGGGTTTCTAAAGAACGACACAAGAAACATGAGGATACACTACATCTGCTTTGGCCCGAATATTCATCAACGGTATATGATGTTTTTCCGACATTCGTTTAGGCATTTGAACCAAATCAAAAAAATAAAGGCCCATCCGAACTATCCAAAATAGTGATGGATTGTACTAAAACGGGGAGGCTTACAACGCCACCAAAATTGAGCATTTAACATTAAAATAGTAAGCTAGAAAAATGAAACAAACAACACAGTTAGGACACAGTACACTTAACGTTAACCGAATTGGCCTTGGTTGTATGGGCATGTCAGAGTTTTATGGTTCTTTTAACGAAGAAGAATCCATCCATACCTTGCATAAGGCCATCGACCTGGGCGTCAATTTTTTTGACACGGCTGACATGTATGGTTGGGGAGCAAATGAACGACTTTTAGGAAAAGCATTTAAGGGTCGCTGGGATGACGTGATTTTAGCAACCAAGTTTGCTGTGATGCGAGGACCCAAAGGTGAATTTCTTGGACTTAATGGCAAGCCTGAATACATACGACAAGCTTGCGAACAGAGTCTTCAAAATCTGGGTGTTGATACAATTGATTTGTATTACATGCATCGGCAAGATCCGAAGGTGGAAATTGAAGAGATTGTTGGTGCTATGAGTGATTTGGTGAAGCAAGGAAAAGTCAACTACCTTGGCTTATCTGAAGTTAATGCGGAAACGCTTCGCAGAGCACACGCAGTTCACCCTATTTCAGCCCTTCAAACCGAATACTCTTTATGGAGCCGTGAACCTGAACAAGAGCTTTTTGCTGTTTGTAAGGAACTTGGTATCACCTTTGTGGCTTACAGTCCATTGGGTAGAGGTTTCTTAACAGGAGCAATTAAAAGCAGGGCCGATTTAGAAACGAATGATTGGCGTCTTACGCTTCCTCGCTTTACAGATGAAGCAATCAAAGAGAATTTGAAATTTGTGGAGGTGATTGAGCAAATTGCTCACGACAAGAAAGCGTCCAAAGCACAAGTTGCTCTTGCCTGGGTGCTGAGTCAAAACGATGAAATTGTATCAATTCCAGGAACTCGAAAAATTCAACGTCTCGAAGAGAACTTAGGTGCATGTCAGGTGGAATTAACGAAAGCTGACCTGGCTGTTATTCAAGCGTCAATGCCATTGGTAACCATTGGAAATAGGTATTAACTTCAAGTGCCCACAATTTCTACATTCTCCAGATTTTCCCACTGCATGAATTTTATCAATTCTTGATTGGCACTTTGGTACACCCAGGTTAGTACCACAAAGCCATGCATGGTACCTGGACAAAATAACGATTGTCCCCTTTGTCTTGCATCGACATATTCTGAAAGGATAGAACTTCTGATCTCATCTTTATTTGTCTTCCTGGCAATGCCATTGAATTTGGTAACGATTGCAATGAGGTTTCATAATCTCCCGTGCAAAAATATTATTTAGGAAAATGAGCAATCTCATAAATTGTGAACTATGTACTAAGCAATTTTACATGGTACTTATTTAGTCACCAATGACATGGTTAACAGGTAATTAAAAAAATGAGTCATACAAGTGAAAATAAATTCATGCGCTATCTACTGTGTTTTTTGCATTTATTGCTTGGCATAAATGCTTCTGTTGGAGGATTACTGCTGATGCTTAAACCAGACGGTTCGTTACTGAAAATGAACCTGATATTTTTGAAGAATTCAGGGTTCTCTAATTTCTTTTTACCTGGTCTATTACTTTTTACATTCATTGGATTACTTTCAATTCTTAGTTTTTGTGGTTTAGTATTTAAATTCAATTTCAAAGTACTTACTACATTGAACATTTATGCCGATAGACAATGGCCATGGGCATTTTCCTTATACACGGGTATCACAACAATTTTTTGGATAACAATCCAGCTACTTAGTACTGAATATTTTTGGCTCCAACCTGTGATTATAATAATTGGGTTAAGCATTCTAATATGCTCTTTAACTCCTGGTGTTATGAAACATTACGAAATCAAAAAGTGATACTATGCTTAGGATAATTATTTTACTTCTAGTGACAATTCATGGACTCCCCAACTGGCGCAAGTCTTAGCCTGTGTTCCGGCCTGCGCGGACTTGTGCATCATTCTAAACATAATACAACTCTATTAATCCATTTCGCTTCGTATAATAATCTCCTGCCTAAGCACAAGTCACGCACATTCCATCACGCTACCCAAGACTTGCGCTAGTTGGGGGGACGCTTGCGCCAGTTAGGGCGTTTGGTCCGCTCCACAACGAAATCCTACTCCATGTAGGTGTTCTTCACCAACTTGCTCTCACGCTATCCATTACTCTTTTGTTCTTCTTTTATCTTAATATATCCTCCTGTTAGGGACCTTGCCCTTATGCCTTTGCGCAACACCAACAAGGGCTTAGAAATAATTAAAGTCCTTAAATCAAAAGACCCTGTGTAGTAATTACTCAGGGTCTGTATCATTGAACTTCTCGTGCTATCTTCTGCGCTTCACTGATTTTTTTGAAGCTTTCTTCGCAACTTTTCTTTTAGCTACTTTCTTTTTTGCCACTTTCCTGGCAGCGGGTCTCTTAGCGGCTTTCTTCACCGATTTCCGAACAGCCTTTTTAGTCGCTTTCTTCACTGCTTTCTTAGCTATTTTCTTCTTCACTTTCTTAGCGGCCTTCTTAGCTACTTTCTTCGCAGGCTTAGCCTTCGCTTTTGGGGCAGGTGCTTTCGCAGCCTTGGCAGCAGCAATCGTCTTCGCCATAAGGTTGAGAGCAGATCCGGCTTTAAACCATCCGATCTGTCCTGCATTGTACGTGTGATTTACCTTAATGGTGTCTTTGCTTCCGTCTTTATGATTCAGTACCAGGGTCAATTGCTTATCGGGAGCAAAAGAAACTAAGTCAGCAAAGTCAATGCTATCGTCTTCCAGAAATTTGTTGTAGTCGGCTTCGTTGGCGAAGGTAATGGCCAGCATCCCTTGCTTCTTCAAATTGGTTTCATGGATACGCGCAAATGACTTCACAAGAATAGCCTTGATCCCCAAATGGCGAGGTTGCATAGCAGCATGCTCCCGCGATGAACCTTCACCGTAGTTATGATCGCCCACGACAAGTGATGAAACACCGACTGCTTTATAAGCTCTTTGTGTTGCAGGGACGGGGCCATACTGACCTGTCAATTGATTTTTTACATTGTCCGTCTTTTCATTGAAGAAGTTAGTAGCTCCTGTCAACGTATTATCTGAGATATTGTCAAGATGGCCGCGGAAGCGCAACCATGGACCGGCCATAGAGATATGATCGGTCGTACATTTTCCTTTTGCTTTGATCAATAACTTTAGACCAGACCAGTTCTTTCCATCCCAAGGTGCAAAAGGACTCAGCGCCTGAAGGCGTTTTGACTTAGGGTCAATTCTCACCTGTACTTTGCTTCCGTCTTTCGCAGGGGCAAGGTAGCCGGGGTCTTTTACATCAAATCCTCTGGGCGGAAGTTCAACGCCTTTAGGTTCATCCAATCGCACAGCCACACCATCCTGATTCATAAGCGTGTCTTTCAAGGGATTGAAGGTCAGGTCACCCGCAATGGCAAACGCTGTCGTGATCTCCGGTGAAGCAACGAAGGAATGCGTATTAGGATTACCATCATTTCGTTTTGCAAAGTTTCTGTTGAACGAGGTGATGATAGAGTTTTTACGGTTAGGATCATCGGTATGTCGAGACCACTGCCCGATGCAAGGACCGCAGGCATTAGCCAGTACAACACCGCCCATCTTACCAAAGATTTCCAGGTAGCCATCGCGCTCAACGGTATACCTTACTTTTTCAGAACCCGGTGTGATGGTAAATTCTGCTTTCGCTTTTAGTTTCTTATCTACGGCCTGCTTGGCAAGTGATGCAGAACGGGTAATGTCTTCATAGGAAGAGTTGGTACAAGAACCAATCAATCCTACTTCCAGTCGCTGTGGCCAGTTGTTGGATCTTACTTCATCGGCAAATTTTGAAATAGGAATGGCACGATCGGGAGTGAAGGGTCCGTTAACGTGTGGTTCCAAAGTCGAAAGGTCGATTTCGATTACTTCATCAAAATACTTCTCAGGGTTAGCATATACTTCAGGGTCACCGGTAAGGTGTTCCTTAATTTTATCTGCAAGATCAGCCACTTCAGCGCGCTCCGTACCTCTCAGGTATTGGGCCATCTTTTGATCATAGCCGAACGTAGAAGTGGTGGCACCAATCTCAGCACCCATGTTACAGATCGTACCTTTTCCGGTACACGAGAGCGATTGAGCTCCGGGACCGAAATATTCTACGATGGCTCCGGTTCCACCTTTTACAGTGAGTATGCCAGCCACTTTTAAGATGACATCTTTAGAAGAAGTCCAGCCGCTAAGTTTTCCGGTCAGCTTTATACCGATGAGCTTAGGCCACTTTAATTCCCAGGCCATACCCGACATCACATCGACTGCATCTGCTCCACCTACTCCGATAGCTACCATTCCCAGACCACCGGCATTCACGGTATGAGAATCTGTTCCGATAATCATCGCACCGGGAAAGGCATAATTCTCCAGCACGACCTGGTGTATAATTCCAGCTCCAGGTTTCCAAAATCCTATACCATATTTGTTAGAGACAGATTCCAGAAAACTAAATACTTCCCCGCTCGCGGTGATGGAATCTGCTAAATCCTGCTTGGCGCCATTCTTTGCCAAGATCAGGTGATCACAGTGCACAGTAGAAGGCACCAGCACTTTAGGTATTCCTCCGGACATGAATTGCAATAGCGCCATCTGGGCTGTTGCATCCTGCATGGCCACACGGTCAGGAGCAAAATCTACATAGGATTTACCCCGGCCAAAAGCCTGATAGGCCTGATCTCCATGCAAGTGGGAGTAGAGTATCTTTTCAGAGAGGGTCAGTGGTTTGCCAACTGCCTTTCGTGCTTTGGCAATACGGCCCGGCATTGCTGCATAGAGGGCCTTGATCATGTCTAAGTCAAATACCATAATTTGTAGATTAATTGATGTCGCTAATCTACAAAAATGACCGGTATTTTAAGGTTTCGAAATGATAATTTAAGGGTAGAAAACAACTATGGTTTGACCAGCGGCATTACTTTTCTTAACCCATTCGATTAATAGATGATGTTCAACAAACCAACTAAATTAATGTCAGGCTGAGTTTATCGAAGCCGATTGGCAATCCAAGGAACAGTTTTCGACAGGCTCAAACTGACAATCCTTTTGTCTCATCTAAGATTTCTCGCTCCGCTCGAAATGACTACTACTATTTCGCATTAATGTAATTCAAAAACTCATGCTTCACATTTTCCTCTTTGAATTTACCGCTGAAGTAGGCCGTACCCGTTTTGCTGTTGGTATCGCCAACACCACGTGATGCCACACACATGTGATTGGCATCCACCACTACGCCTACATTTTCGGTCTTCAGGATTTTTTCCAATTCTTTACCTATCTGCACGGTGAGCCTCTCTTGTACCTGAGGGCGTTTGGCAAAATATTGAACGATGCGGTTGATCTTGGAAAGTCCCACTACTTTACCGGAGGAAAAATAGGCCACATGAATCTTACCATAGATGGGGACGAAATGATGTTCGCAATGAGAATAGAACGTGATGTCTTTCTCCACCAGCATCTGATCGTAGTTGTATTTGTTTTCAAACAGCCGGGCCGCTGGCCTGTTCTTTGGATTGAGCCCGCTGAATACTTCCTTCACATACATCTTCGCCACCCTGCGGGGAGTACCCTGCAAGCTGTCATCGGTCAGGTCAAGACCCAATGTTTCCATGATCACTTTGAAGTGACCTTCTATCTTGTCTATCTTCTCTTCGTCAGAAAGATCAAACGCATCCGCTCTCAATGGCGTATCGTGCGATGACAATGGATGATCGTCATCCTCATCTTCGAAGGGCCTAATGGGCCGGATATTCAACGAAATTTCTCTCTGTCTCATACAACTTTATTTTAAGATCAAACTGGTTATCAATGTGCTGCCTTAATATCCGCCAGATTACGATGGCAATATTTTCTGCAGTGGGATTAAGCGCTTTAAAATAGGGACTATCTAAGTTAAGGTTTTTGTGGTCAAAATGTTTTAGAATATGCTCTTTAATTAAATCACTGAGCAATTTCATGTCATACACATACCCTGTCTCCGGATTGGGCTCACCAACAAGCGTTACAATCAGTTCGTAATTGTGCCCATGGTAATTGGGATTGTTACATTTCCCAAAAACTTCGTCATTCTTTTCATTGCTCCAATTGGGATTGAAGAGACGATGGGCTGCATTAAAATGTTCTTTTCGGGAGACCGCTACTTTCATCTGTCAAAAGAACAGGAATTTTGGGAAAAGGTTCGAATCGTGTTCGTCTAATTGTTATGGCCACCTCTAAATACCCATAATTACTTGTCAGACTGAACCCGATAGCTATCGGGTCGAAGTCGTATTATGATTCAAATTGCAGCAAATAGGTTTCGACAGGCTCAACCTGACAAGGGGACTAGAAATTAGAGATCACTCCACGGTCGTGAGAAGGAAGCACCGGCAACACAATGCCGAGAAATATCTCGTTGGTGGTAAATCGGGTGCCTACTGAATTGTTGGTAGGCATTTCAAAGGTGTAGCCCAGTTTGAAACGATCTGCAAGCTTGGCTTGCAACATCAATCCATAAGCATTGAAATTTCTGGTAAAGATACCAGCGGTATATTTTGTATCGATGTTTACGTTGAAGTTGAGATCCGTGGAAATAGGAGAACCAGATACACCTTTGAAAAGAACAGAAGGCTTGAGGCGTATTCGATCGCTAACGTAAAATACGTAAGCTCCGAAAAGATAATAATGCTGGTTATACAATTGCAAATCCTGTCCGCCATTACTGATGGTAGTGCTAAGAAGACGGGGTACCGACAATCCGATAAAATACTTTTCACTTTTCAGGATCGCGCCTGCACCAATGTTGGGTTTGCTCAGGTTTTCATTTTGCGTAAAAGCAGGATCGCCCGGGTTCGCCAAATTAAGTTCATTGAAATTATTTCTGAAATTGATCACACCCGCTTGCATACCAAAACTAAAGGTTTTGTCTTGTAGTTTGATACGGTAGGAGAAGGCAGCCTGGAATTCTGTGTTCTTTACATTACCAATCTTATCCTGTACTAACAGAATGCCAACGCCCACTTTATTATCCACCAGCGACATGTGACTGTTCACATTCATGGTCACCGGATTACCCTCAAAGCCGCCCCACTGACTGCGATACGAGACAGATGCATTTAAGTTATTATTCAAACCTGCGTAGGCCGGATTAATCACCATAGGATTATTAATGTACTGGGCATACAGAGGATCTTGTTGAGCGATGCAGGAAAATCCCAAGGCAAAAAACACAACGATGAGTAAAATATATTTCATAAGCTTATCGTTTTATGGTCAGGTAGCCGGTGACATCTGCTTTACCACTGGCGAATTTTACTTTGTAAAAATACACTCCAGAAGTCAATTCATTTCCATTATCATTCAGCCCAATGAATTTCTTTTGATCGTTGTCATAGTTTTCGACTTCAAATACTTTATCGCCCCAGCGGGTATATATGGATACCTTGTTGTTGGGTTCAAGAGCAACAATATTCTTTAGTTCAAAGAAATCATTGAACCCGTCACCATTAGGGGAGATGCCATTAAAGACAACCACATCTCCTTCCACCACAACATTAACTACCTTTTGTGTGCAGGCCAAGGCCAAATCACAGACTTCGATGGTAAATTGATCAGGGCCAGCGAAGTTGGTTCCTGTATAATCCAATTTGATCTTGAGTCCTGTGATAATATAAGATGCTCCGCTACCCGGGGGGATTATTACTTTAAGAGAGGCTGCATCCAGATTGTCATCAGGATCAGTGATGAGACTGGTAAAGTCAAGATCAATCGTATTCCCGATCTGAGTTGAGCCAGTATTATCCCCGATGACTGGAGGGTTGTTAGGAAAAGTAATCTGTGCGGCCATGGCGGCTGGCAGTGGATTGGTAGCATCCTGATCGAAAATGCTAAAGTTGATGGATCGATTTAAGGTAAGCGCTTGTGTACGGCCAGAAGAAGAGAGCCTTCCACTGCTTTTCGGTGCAGAGCCAATGAATTGATAGGCCACCGTCTTGATTACTTCAATGTAATCGCTGACGGATGCGCTGCCACTCAGCGTAAGCACACCTGTGGTTGCATCAAAAGACCCGGTGATTCCTAATTGTGGGGTAAAGGAAAGTACTTCATCGCCTACGCGAAAATTAGTAATTGAAATGATAGCCCTAGTGATTTTATCATTGTCTGAATCATCAAGAGTAAAACCAGGTACAAGTAGGGTAGCTGTGCCACCATTTATTGCCAGTACTGCAGTGGGTAAGGTAGGAATGGGTGCTGGATTTGTATTTTCGTAGTAGGTGATGGTTCCTGCTTCATAGTAATCGTAATTATAAAAGCCATTACCAATAATGCCATCCAGGTCCCCATCATCATCCCAATCTACAAAAGTGGCAACGCTACCTCCCGGGATGTAACTACTATAATAAGAGAAGTCGTTAATAATTGGCTGGAGGTCTCCAAATGTGCCATTCCCCAGATTTTCAGAAAGAGCGAAAATGGTTTCGGAATATTTGAATCCGTATGTAAAAGAAAGTGTCACATCCATGTCTCCATCACGATCTAAATCTGATGCGTTTAGATAAGTTCCGAGGGGGAGCTCACCAAATGTATCAAAAGGCGCAGGGGGAGTTGCCGATACAAAATCGGACAATTGGGCTGTGCCCTGATTTTCAAAATACTCAATATGGATTGGAGAGTTGTTATTAGCAATCAAAGCATCAAAATCACCATCATTGTCAACATCTAGGAAGGCTGGCGATAGCCTATCTGCTGTTCCGTTAGTTAAAGAGGGAAACAGATTTGGTTCCAACTGAAAAATTTCAACTTTCTTGTCGGTACCAATATTTCTGAAGAATTCGATTTTGTAATCCCTCGCAAGAAACAAATCCATGTCCTTGTCCCCATCAATATCAATGAATACCGGAGCGTTAGTTTCCTCATTGTTATTAATTATACTGACCAGTGGATGCTTAGGATCGGCTACATACTCACCATCCTTATTGATATACACAAATAGTTCATCATCCTGATATGTGTACTTGTGTCCAATGACCATATCCAGGTCATTGTCATTATCAAGATCAACAAACACCGGTTTTGCCTCTTCAAATACATCTACACCTCCGAAAGGACTTATGTTCAGATCAGATTTTTCAACGTAGACGAAATCGGTGACCTCAGGATTTGAATCACCAGCCGTATTTTCAAAATACCTAAGATTGGTATTGATATCCCGATAGTCATACTCATTGAAGTATTCCGCCACCAATAAATCCGTATCGCCATCACCATCAAAATCAGCTGCGACAGGTGAGGAAAAATTATTAAAAGAGAAATCATACATCGGGTTGCCGGTTTTGTTCACCGGATCCCAGATACCGAAGCCTTCAACAAAACCAGTAAGATCAGCAGGGTCATTTTTAAAGAAGCGGATTCTAGAGTAAGATGAACCTACAAAAGCATCCAGATCACCATCGCCATCAATATCAGCGAAGGCAAGGGAGGTGTTATTGAGATTAGCGAGCTTATCTGCAAGAAGGTTTGATGGTTCAAAAATGAACTCAGCATCATTCCCACCCGGTACAGCAGTGCCATCATTTTGATAATACTTAACGGCAGGAAAATTTAAATCTGGATACTTACCATTATCGACAGAGGTGAATGAGCTTGCTATAAAAAGATCTACATCGGCACTACCATCAATTTGTGCGAAAATTGGAACAGCGGAAGAATACTCGGAGTATTTACTACTATAACTATATCCTCCAGACCCCCGGATTCCATCAAAAGGGTTATTTGCATCTATTTCTTCTGTAAAAATTGGAGATGACTTGGTTCCAGTATTTCTAAAGAAAAAAGTATATCCATAACCTGCACCTAAGAGCATATCAAAATCTCCATCCTTGTCCACATCAGCAAAAGCGGGTGCCGCATAGTAACCTTTGTTAACTCCGTCAAGGGGATTATCAACCCCCTCTTTTTTTACAAATCTCTTGAGGTTGGTTGGATTCAGCCCATTATTATTCTGGAAGAATTCAATATCCCCCTCGAAGTTACCGACAAACACATCAAGATCACCATCATTGTCAATGTCTACCGCGGCAGGTCGCGGGCGCAATATTCTTATAGGCGGAGGAAGTGGGTTGGCGGCATCATTAACTGTAAAAGGGCCAAGGCTTTGTGCTTTGATCTCTGTGCTCAACGAAAAAGTAAGTGCAAAGGCAGCGCCCGCCCCGGCAAGTCTTAGCTGAGTATGGAGAGACTTGAGTCGTTCAAAGAGTCGCTTTAGTCTTGAAATAAGAGAGGATTGCTTTCGTTTACTGAATTTATAAAATCGTCCTGTTTGCAGGGCTTTATCCAACCTGGTTTTGAACTTCAGGTATTTACCCGAAGTAGTGGTGTAAAGATGGTGGATGAGAAGGTTCCGATTCATTGGTTAAACTATAATCAGGAAATCAACTATAAATATATTTTAAATGCACGTGGTATGCAAGAGCGACAAATACACTAATTTAGAAGCATTGTGATAACTTTTGAAAACGTTTATAAGAATGCTTCCGGAAAAGTAAGCGGAGAAATTAATACCCTGTGGCTAAATGAGGGAGCCCTTGATGATGAAAGAAGGAGAGAGGAACGTGTGAAACAGGCAGTTTACATTATTCGCCATTCCGAAAGCGGCAAGCTTGTGGGAGTTTCGACTGCAAAAAAAAATAAGTTTAAAGACCTGAATAACAATTACTTCTATGAGTTCAGATGTTATATTAGTGAAGGTCATCGTGCAGCAGGCCTGGATGTTAAGCTCTCCAAAATAACCATTGATTTTCTGGAATCCATTAGCCAGCAGGATGCAGATAAGCCAATCGGTGTAATTGCGATACTAGAAAATGAGCTTTTGAAAAAAGAGGCCTTCTGGCGCAGAGCTTTTTGGCCAGAAAACCGCATGTATTTTATTGGGTATAACAGTGCCGGGAATCCAATCCGGGTTCGCTATTTTAAGGGTGCAAGGATTTAATACGGTGAGCGATGTGTTTACAAAACGAAGATAGCGTAGGATTTTCCCAAAAGGCAATAGGGCTAATGGATAGGTTAATCCTGTCCTCAAGTTCGTCCACCATTTGCATGGCATGGATAGAATTCAATCTTAACTCTTCAAAGCGAATGTCATCAGGGATCATTTCAGGAGCCACTCCGGTCATCATAGATAATTCCTCACGACAAAATGAGATCAGTTCTTCTTCCGTTACTAATTGGGTCATAGACGTTAATTGAATGGAAGGTACAAAACAACCATTGATTTTTGAAAACTTATGGCAAAAGAAGGATAGCCCTTTTCATCCGTCTATAGTTCAACTCTGGAAAAAGAATGTTCCGGGTATGCCTGAGGAACAGTTTACCAATCGTCTTGACCAAATTGTGTTTGCTATAGTCAATGAAAATGGAGAAGTAGTTGGAGTTTCCACTGCTTACAAAGCGTATGTGAAGCTACTTCGAAATTATATGTATGCCTTCCGGTGCCTTGTTAATCCCGTTTATCGTGCGCCAGGGCTGCCCTCTGCTCTTATCGTAAAGACCCGTGATTTTTTGGAAGAAATACACGCATCTGACAGTGAAGGAGGGGAGCAATGTATTGGCATGATTACATTGGTTGAGAATGAAGGTTTCCGCAAAGTAAGAAATGAGGCCATCTGGTCTGCTTCAAAAATGGTTTATATTGGGAATTCTGCAAAAGGCTATCCTATTAGGGTTTACTATTTTAACAAAGCACTTATCTGACCGCTGTTACGCAAAACAATGATCTTGTCCGTTTGAGCTTGTCGAAAACTGAATATTTGATCTCTAAATCGACTTCGATAAACTCAGTCTGACAATCAATAAGTTGCTTTGCGTAGCATCACTTATCTGACTTTGACCGGAAGTTTTGTCAAACATCGAATAGCAAGATTATCATACCAGGTCGGTTCACTGTCGATCAGTGCGATGGACGAATAGCGCTCAATTAATTCCTGAATAGTAAGTTCCATTTGTTTTCTGGCAAGCCAGTCACCCAGGCAATAGTGAGCACCGCCTCCAAAGCCAAGATGCCGGTTCGGATTTCTATCCATCAAAAATTCATCTGGTTGGTCAAAAACAGCAGGGTCACGATTAGCAGAACCCAGGCAGATCATTAGTGATTCACCTTGCTTTATTTGCTTGCCCCCCAGTTCGCAATCTTTGCCAGCGATCCTTGCAACAATTTGTACAGGGGCATCATAGCGCAGCAATTCTTCAATGGCAATCGTAACCTTCGCGGGATCGTTTCTAAACTCCTCAAGGATTTCGGGGCGTTGAATAAGATGATGTAATCCGGTACCCAATAAACTCAACGAAGTTTCCTCACCGGCAATAAAAAGCAAGATGCAGGAAGAGATTAATTCATTTTCGCTAAGTACATTATCTTGCTTATTAAGCTGGACGAGGCGACTAACCATTCCCTCATCGGGATGAAGCTCCTTTTTGGCAATGATTTGTTTAAAGTAAAGTGTGAATTTTCTAGATGCATCGTTGACTTTAAGAATATCTTTAAAGGAAATATACAAGTCCAGCGCTTTAATCATGACTGATCCGAGCTCCTTAAGATTGGTATAGTCTTCTTTGGGCAGCCCTAAAATTTTGCTGATGGTCATGACAGGAAGGGGTTTTCCCAAGTCGTTTACCAGATCTAAAGAATCTCTCTGCTGAGACATTAAGGCATTTAGGTTGTTCCTAATGATCATTTCCACTTCACGTGAATTCCAGGCCTGATGAATAAATTTTCTGATGCGGGTATGACCGGGAGGATTAAGAAATAATACAAAGCTTTCCATCACTTTGTTGATTGCGCTGAAGTCCATATCCCTGTATTTGGAATTGCTGATACTTTTCTTGAGCCATTCAATTCGATTACCCACTAAGAAGTCCGTGCTTCGCAGGATATTTCGCGCATCATCATATCGTGTTATGATCCATTCGCCAGGCTGTGCATTGTGAATTGGATCTTCCTCACGGAGCCTAGAATACATTGGATAAGGATCTGCAATGCATTTCCGGTCGAATGGAGTCCATAAAGGATTGGTTGCCATTATGCTGCGTTAGTTAATAACTGATGTTACGCAAAACTAAACGAATGTCAGACTGAGTTTATCGAAGTCCATTTGAAGTCAAGATAGCCAGTTTTCGACAGGCTCAAACTGACACCATTGATTGTTTTGCGTAAGTCCACGTATTCATTTGTTATTCTTTTTTGGGTGTCTGTGCCCAGAACGTTTTTTCAGGTGTGGATAAAGCCATTCGAAATTCTGGTTTCTCTTGATTGAGTATCCCAGGTCGCAACATACCGGGTAATACTTTTACATCATAAATTTCCTCCACGCTGTTTTCATACTTAATATAACCCACAATGCTTGCAGTAGGAAGGTGCATCACTACTATTCCGCAAAAGATGGATCGTTGGGCAATCGGCAGATCGGCAAAAGCCATACTCGTTTGCCGGAGTTTTGATAGACCGATGAAAATGTGATCACCGATTCGATCCAGCCCTCTTACAAAGCCATCAAACCGCTTGATCACTTTATAGCTTTTATTGTGAACATCAATTTCGGCTAGTTCACCTGTAGCGGAAAGAAGCACGTACACTTTATTATCATAAATACGTGGAGAATGCGGCATTGGTAAATTCTCTGCCACAATTTCATTTGAATCGATATCAATGAGGCAGCCACCCGATGCTTTGGACTTTCTCCATCCTCCGGGCGTATCCGTTTTTCCCAGTACGGTAACAAATTTCGGCTTGTCACCTTCCATGGCCAGCCCATTTAAATGGCAGCAATCCTCCGGAGAGATGGTATTGATGAAGGAAGGCTTCCACCATGGAGTAAAACTGTAATCATCATTAATGTAGGAAAGGCAGGAAAAACGGGTATTGACGGCCAACAATCCTTTTGATGTCCAGTGGAGGTCATGAATATCCACCTCTCCCGTATAATAAGTTGCCTGAGGAATAAATAGTCCATCATAAACGTTGGGCTGTCGCGGATAGGTTTTGGCAAGTTCCTTATTATTGGCCAGAACTACCACCTCATTAAGGGTAGCTAAAGCCATCTTGTTACCCTGCAAGGCCATGCCCATAGGTTTTGGAAACTGACGAGGTAGTTGCACCAGATGGTCACGGTCGCTGGGACTAATGAAAATTACCTTTCCCGCCTGATAGGTTGAGATGGCAATAGAACAGTTGAGTTTTTGCAATAACTCAGCAATGTTTGGAGAATACGTGCAGGAAAATGGTGCAAGCTCAGTGCTCATCCGTTAGATATTTTAAGTGAAGACAAACCTCTCACGGAAAGCATATTGTTCCAACTGGGCGGCTCCATGACTTTCATAGTCGGAAATCTTTGGAGTAGTTGTTGAACTGCCATTTTCCATTGCTTTTTTGCCAGCCAGGAACCCAGACAAAAATGAATGCCAGCTCCAAAAGCGAGATGACTTTTAGCATTGCGGGTTATGTCAAAGTTGTTTGGCTTTTGAAATATTTCCGGATCATGGTTAGCAGCGCCTAAACACATTGTAATCGTGTCGTTTTTTTTGATGGCAACTCCATTTAAGCTGCAATCTTTAGTAGCGATTCTTCCAAGCAATTGAACAGGTGACTCAAAGCGCAACGCCTCATCCACTGCAGCCTCCAGCAAACTGGGACTAGCCTTTAGTAAGTCACATTGCTGTGGATGGTTGAGCAATGCCAGTATTCCAGTTCCGATCAGATTAACGGTAGTCTCTTCACCGGCCGTGAAAAGAAAAATACATATCGATATCATTTGTTTCCTGCTTACCGGAACATTATTCTCTTTGTGTTTCTTAATTACCTTACTAACAAGATCACTGGAGAGGTTAGCTTCACGATAATCAAGATATTGATTGAGATAGGCTATAAATGCTTTTGATGAGGCATCGATTTGCACCAGGTCTTTATAGGATACATAAACATCAAGGGTCTTGATGATGTCTGTTGCCATTTTTTTTAAATAACTATAATCTTCTAAGGGCATACCCATGATTTGTGTCATGGTCATGGCAGGTAGTGGAGCTGCGAAGTCACTGACCAGATCAAATTGTTTACCCTTAATTTTATTCAGCAGCTCATCAATATTCTCTTTTATCAACTGATCAACTTCATGGTCGTCCCAGGCTTCCAATAAAATATTCCTCAGCTGTGTATGCTCGGAGGGATTCATCATCACGATAAAGCTGTTCATGGCATCCAATATGGCATTTAGGTCTTCACTCTTATTCTCCAAATAGTTGACTTGTCGGGTCATCCACTCCAATCTATTTCCTGCCCGGAAGTCAGTGCTATTGAGTAAAATACTCTTGATATCGCTGTATCGGGTTAATACAATATCTCCCGATTGAGATCGGTAGACAGGTGATTCAGTTCGGAGACGCTGATACATAGCATAAGGATCAGCGCGGTACTCTTCATCAAATGGATTCCAGAGTTTATCCATTCTTTTTTAGTCTTTCTTGATAGATATAAGCACTTAAACTCTTTACCGTAGGGTAGTCCCAGAATAGAAGAGGGCTAAGTTCGATTTGCAGAAAATCTTCAAGCTGGTGTAAAATGTAAATAGAATTTATAGAATCCAGCCCGAACGTACCTAAGCTTTGGTCAATATTGATTTGATTAATATCGAGCTTAGTTTCGGCAGCAATGGATTTCTGTAAGAAAAAAATAATCTCCTCCAATTCAACTTGCTTCATCATGCTGAAACTCTCCTTTTAAGTATTTTGTACAGTTATCACTTCTCATCATCTTTCCGCTGGTGGTCTTTAAGATTCTCCCTTTAGGCAGTAATATAATATCAAAAACACTTAACCCAAAGGATTGATAAATTGAATCGG
>JANNRV010000192.1:0-11804 GCA_031401775.1 Bacteroidia bacterium
AAAAGCAGCAATGGAATTTATAAAGGAGCTAAAGAGAGTGGAAAGTTTAAAATAGAAACCTTTAGGCTTTAAGCTTTAGACTTTAAACTTTGAACTTTGAACTTTCAGCTTTAAACTTTAAACTTAGTGATTATGAATCGAAAAATAAAACTCAAGGTGTGCGGCATGTGCGATCCTGATAACATACTTCAGGTGGGCGAATTGCATCCAGATTATATGGGCTTTATCTTTTATGCGAAGTCGAAGAGGTGTGTAGGCGATGATTTTAAGATTCCTGTTCAATTGAATAAGAACATTAAGAGAGTAGGAGTGTTTGTAAATGAATCAACAGAGAGAATTTTAGAATTGGCCGGGTTACACAACCTGGATTTCATTCAATTGCATGGAAATGAGTCGGTGCGCGAATGCATGGAGTTGAAGAACAATGGGCTTGGCGTTATAAAGGTATTTTCAGTAGATGAACACTTTCAATGGATAGATGTAGTTCCGTATACGAGCAGGCTTGATTTCTTTCTGTTTGATACAAAAAGTAATAGTTACGGAGGCACTGGAAAAACATTTGATTGGAATTTGCTAAACAGATATGATCAGGATATCCCCTTCTTTCTAAGTGGTGGAGTATCGACTGACAATATTCAAAAGGCAAAAAGCCTGGTGAATAGGAACCTTTATGCTCTTGATATCAACAGCGGTATTGAAATTTCACCCGCAGTTAAAGATATAAACAAATTAATGGAGGTTAATAACCTTCTTAATACTTAATACTTGCTACTTACTACTTACTACTTACTTCTAATTCAATGAACTATTCAGTAAACGAAAAAGGATACTACGGCAATTTTGGAGGAGCCTATATTCCTGAAATGTTGTACCCCAATGTGGAGGAGTTGAGGGAAAATTATCTTGACATCATTGACAAGCCTGAATTCCAAATTGAGTTTCATCAACTTCTGAGAGACTATGTGGGTAGACCCACTCCATTGTATTTTGCCACACGTCTTTCAGAGCGGTATAAGGCCAGGATCTATTTGAAACGTGAAGACCTTTGCCATACGGGTGCACATAAAATCAATAATACCATCGGTCAGATTTTAGTAGCGAAGAGATTGGGCAAACAAAAGATAATTGCAGAGACCGGTGCCGGCCAGCATGGGGTAGCTACAGCAACAGTGTGTGCATTGATGGGTATGGAGTGTACTGTTTACATGGGTAAGCATGACATGGAGCGACAAAAGCCCAACGTAGAACGTATGCGCATCTTGGGAACAAAAGTAGTTCCTGCGCTGAGTGGAAGTATGACCTTAAAGGATGCGACCAATGAAGCCATGAGGCATTGGATCAATCACCCAACCGATACACATTATATTATCGGCTCTGTTGTGGGACCACATCCTTACCCGGATATGGTGGCAAGATTTCAATCGGTGATCAGCGAGGAGATCAGGAAACAACTTCAGTCGGAGATAGGAAATCCATACCCCGATTACGTGATCGCATGCGTAGGGGGAGGTAGTAATGCAGCGGGGGCCTTCTATCATTTTTTAGAGGATGAACACGTTCAACTTATTGGCGTAGAAGCAGGAGGCAAAGGAATCGATACAGGTAAATCAGCAGCTACCACGGTGTTAGGCAAAGTAGGGGTGCTGCACGGAAGTAAATCACTGCTCATGCAAACAAATGACGGGCAAGTGATTGAACCGTATTCTATTTCAGCTGGATTGGATTATCCGGGAATAGGTCCTATGCATGCACATTTGTTTGAAACCGGTCGTGTCACGTTCTTAAATGCAACCGATGATGAAGCAATGAATGCAGGCATTGAATTAAGTCGGACGGAGGGAATCATCCCCGCTATAGAGACAGCTCATGCGGTTGCTGTGCTTGGTAAATTAGACTTTGCCTCCTATGATGTAGTAGTTATCAACGTGAGTGGAAGAGGGGACAAAGATTTGGAGACCTATATCAAATGGGGAAAATATTAAAGGCATCTTTAAAAGCTTAAATTGAATTGTCCGGCTGAGCTTGTCGAAGTCGATTTAGATGGCCAAAGAGTAAAATATATTTTGACAGGCTCATAGAAGGGTCAGCAAAGATTTCCTTAAAGAAGTAAAAAGAATGAAATACCTTTCCATAGTAATATTCGGACTGTTGATGCTGGCAGCCTGTACAAAAGTCAAAGAGACATCGGAAGCTAGGGTTGACTCGGTTAGTTATAAACTTGAAATCGATAAATGGAGGCAGAAGAGAGTAGATGAATTAGTGGCGGAAGAGGGTTGGCTAAATCTGGCCGGATTATTTTGGCTGAAAGAGGGAATCAATTCATTTGGAAGTAGTGATCAAAACGATATCAAGTTTCCAGCTGGAAAAATACCGGAAAGGGCTGGGTATTTTCTGGTGAATCAAGAAAAGGTTTCAATTTCGGTAACGCCAGGAGTCAACATCACGCAAAGTGGAAAACCAATCCGTAAGGGTACTATTTTTTCAGGGGACTCAACTACAAATCCCACGCTGGAATACGGATCATTAAAGTGGTTCATTATTCAGCGCGATAAGGCAGTGGGGATTCGGTTGCGTGATCTTGAAAGCGAGGGTATAAAAGAATTCAAAGGCATTGTTAATTATCCTACTGACCCCGACTGGAGGATTGAAGCGAGAGTTGAGTACCCCACCGAACCTAAAATAATTGACATCACGAATGTAGTGGGGCAGACTACCCCTCAAGTTTCACCCGGCACATTAGTGTTTCTTGTCAATGATAAAGAATATCGGCTAGATGCCTTAGATGGAGGTAAGGAAGAACTCTTCGTTATTTTTGGTGACGCTACGAATGAAAGAGAAACCTATCCTTCCGGAAGATATATTTATGTGAAGCGGGCAAATACAGACGGTAGAACAATTCTTGATTTCAACAAAGCGTATAATCCTCCCTGTGCTTTTACTGCATTCGCAACATGTCCATTGCCTCCAAAGCAAAATGTGTTGGATGTATCGGTGACAGCAGGAGAAAAAATCTATAACGGAGCGGAACACTAATTAAGCCGAGCCACAACTAAAATGAACCGTATACAAAAGGTATTTGCAGAAAAGAAAAATAGCATCCTCAATGTTTTTTATACTGCGGGCTTCCCAACCCTAGAAAACACAAAGGACATTGCCCTCTGTTTGCAGGAAGCCGGTGCCGACATCATCGAAATTGGAATTCCTTTTTCTGATCCCGTTGCCGATGGTCCGGTTATTCAGGAAAGTAATAAAGTCGCCTTAGACAATGGAATGACATTAAAGATGCTGTTGCAACAAGTGAAGGAGCTACGTGAAACGGTAAGCCTGCCCATCATCCTCATGGGCTACATCAATCCCATCATGCAGTACGGAATGGAAAAATTTTGCAGAGATGCCGCTGCTGCAGGAGTGGATGGAATGATTCTTCCGGACATGCCCATGGATGAATACCTGACAGAGTATAAATCGATCTTCGAAGCACATGGATTAAGTAATACTTTTTTAATTTCACCTACGACTTCTGAAAAGCGAATTCACCAAATTGATGAGGCTACTGAAGGATTCATTTATGCGGTATCCGCCTCAAGCACAACGGGCGTTAAAAAGGGATTTGATCCTGATCAGGAAATTTATTTCGAAAGACTAAAATCATTGAACCTAAGAAATCCATTTTTGATTGGCTTTGGTATTTCAGACAAACAAACGTTTAATAAAGCAAGTGAGTACGGTGCAGGAGCTATTGTAGGTAGCGCTTTTATTACCATGCTAAAGGAAAGCAAGGATTTGAACAATGATATTCTGGAATTTGTAAGGAAGTTAAGGAACACCCCAAATCAGTCATAAGCATCTTACGTCCTACAACTTACATCTTAAATCTTACATCTTACATCTTACATCTTATATCTTACATCTTACATCTTACATCTTACATCTTATATCTTACATCTCATGTCTAACTAATGATTATCCAACTTCAACAAAACATCACAGCCGATCAAAAAGAAAAGATCCTGGAAGTAGTGAACCAACTTTCCTATAAGTCCACAGAAGTAAATACACAGAAGGGTAAATACCTGGTGGGTATAGGCAAGAAAGAGTTTGACATCAGGTCACTGGGACATCTGCCGGGTATTGCCGACATCCATCGAGTTTCGGATGATTATAAACTCGTGTCGCGTAAGTGGAAAGTAGAACCAACTCAACTTGACCTGGGAGATGGTGTGGTAATCGGCAAAGGTTCGCTTTCTATCATGGCCGGCCCATGCTCAATAGAAACAGAAAGTCAGGTGGAACAAACCATTGAACACTTAAAGAAAAACAAGGTACGCATCATGCGAGGCGGTGTATTTAAGCCGCGGAGCTCTCCTTATGCATTTCGGGGTTTAGGCGTGGAGGGATTGAAGATGTGGCACAAGCAGGCTCGTGAGGCAGGTATAAAAATTATTAGCGAAGTGATGCAGGTATCTCAGATAGCAGCGATGTATGACTATATCGATGTGTACCAGGTAGGAGCAAGGAATACCCAAAACTTTAACTTGCTGGACGAACTTGGCAAAGTAGATAAGCCCGTGATGATCAAACGTGGAATCTCCGGCACGATTGAAGAACTATTGTCTTCAGCGGAATATGTATTCTCGGGTGGAAATGAAAAACTGATACTGTGCGAACGCGGTATTCGAACGTATGAGAAGGCAAGTCGCAATACAATGGACATCAATGCTATTCCCATTCTAAAAGAGAAATCACACCTCCCGGTGATCGCAGATCCTTCACACGGTATTGGCATCAGAGAATATGTGGAACCGGTGGCCTTGGCCGCGGTGATGGCAGGAGCAGACGGTATTATTTATGAAACCCATCAAAAACCGGAAGAAGCTTTTTCGGATGGACAACAAACGCTTGATTTCCAGGAGTCAGAAGTAATGATTAAAAGATTACGCAAAGCTTTTGAAGTAAAGGAAAATTTTTAAAGTAGGATAGAATGTCGCACTCAGGAGCATGCATTTAGCGGAGCATAAGGAGTGCAGTAAGAATAGGGTTGCCCTTTAACCAATTTTATTTTTCATCGACAGCCATTCTTTAGCCTCTTCTGGCGTATCAAAAAATTCTATCTCAGCCTCGTAGACAGGTCTCATGATTGCTTTGCGCTGTTCATAGTCTGGAAAATTAGCTTTCGGCATGATAGTCGCAATACGTTTTAACCCGGCTTGCTTTAAATCGGCCCTTACCCGTAAGCGGAGTAGATTTAATTCCGATTCATTACGGTCAGTGACATCACTGACATTGGAAATCCAATTGGGGGTCTGAAAGGTTTTAACAAAATCAACTGCCTTCAATAGGAATTCTTTAAACTCGCTAGAAGAAACCTTTTGTTTCCAATGGATACCGACTGCATTAAGCGAAGCATCATAGTAGAGTCGTGCTCCTGCGTTATCAAGGAGTAGTTGTTCGTTAAGGGTTTGAGGAATAGGAAGTGCAACGGTAAACACACTTCCTGAACCAAGCTTACTGGCAATATCAATGGTGCCTCCCATAGATTGAGTTTGAAGCTTAACCAGAAACAGGCCTAGTCCTCTGCCATCCGTGTGGGTGTGAAATCGCTTGTAAAGCCCAAATAACTTTTCCTTGTTCTTTTCAACATCCAGGCCAAGACCATTGTCTTCTACAGTAAGAATAATCTGGCCATCCGTTTGGAGGGTGGAAATTTTGATATGTGGCTTTCGATCTGGAGAGCGGTATTTAATCGCATTACTGATCAGGTTGTAGAGGATACTGTCAACCATGTGCTTCACAGCATAAATTTCGGATGCAGCAGAAAAATTAGTTTCAATCGCTACTCCGTGATCAATAATTTCCTTTTCAAGCAATACCTTAACCTGATTGAGCTCTTCTCCAAGGATAATTTTTTGTCGGATGCGGGATAGATTGTTACGAATATCGATGATATGACTCAAATCGCGTATGGTACTCTCCAGCGATTGCAGTGATTTGT
Organism: Bacteroidia bacterium; assembly: GCA_031401775.1. Taxonomy (GTDB): domain Bacteria; phylum Bacteroidota; class Bacteroidia; order Cytophagales; family Cyclobacteriaceae; genus ELB16-189. The sequence continues at coordinate 5,993 of JANNRV010000192.1, forward strand.
TCAGATGGTCCAGGAGTTCCTGATTTTCAGTGGTAAGAGCCTGCTGATTAAATAAGTTAAGAAGTCCTCCGAGACTTGCTACAGGGCCTCTCAGGTTATGCGAAACCGTGTAGGAAAATTGCAGAAGTTCATTGTTATGCCTTACCAGTTCTTCATTGGCTTCGCTGAGTTGAGTATTCCTCTCCTTCAGGTTTCGGCTGAGTTGTATATTTTCTTCCGATACTAATTTCTGTTGCTGGTGGATTAATAGGTTGGCTTCATTTAGATTTTTGATAAGACTCTCATTTGTTTTCTCAGTTTCTTCAAAACTTCTTTTTAAGAAATAGGTACTTCCTCCAATAACCAACGAGGCAGTAATGGTCATGTAATTCAAAAAGTAGTAATTGGGCCCATGAAATCCTACTTGGTAATAGCCCACACCAAAAAACTCATGAAGGGGATCATAAAAAAGGATACAGATAGCATTGATAAGGGCGGTAGGTATCCAATACTTTTGTTCATCCAACGTGAAAAGCACAAGTGGAAAAAGACCAGCGATCAATAGCATGAGACGTAAATGAAAATATTGAAACTCTTCCATTAATATGAAATCATGCTTGTCTAAAATGGAGATGACGATCGCGGCTACACTAAGTGAGGAGGCGAGGAATACCCGGCTTCCGTTGGGGAATTGAAAGTGGTTAAGTAGAATCGGAATTAAAAAAATGAGGGAAGAGGTGAACCCTAGTAGGACAGTCGTACTGAAGCCAAAAAAGGTCGCGGCAATCAGGCAAACTAATAAAGTCAGGAAAGAAAGAACAGCAGCTATTCTATTGCACAGTAGGATATGACGATTTCTCTGCCAACTTGAATTAGCATCAATACCCACCTGACTTAGGGTCTGCCAAAAATCAATGAAATTCATAACCGTAGGAACAGGACAATAAGGAGGTACAAAGTCAAAAAAAAAGCTGGCAATCCAGCTTTTTTTGCAATCAATTCTTAGTTCTTTTTCCAGTCGGGAATGCGTCCGGGTGTATAAGGAGCTCCGGCAGCTTCCAACTTCAGCTCCAATGCCTTGACGTGAAGGGTGAGTAAATCCTTCAATTCAGTAAGGGCAATTTCAAATTCCTCGCCCGCCAGTTGAAGTTGTTCTTTCATAGTAGTAGTCGGATCGCTGGTGCTGGAATAGCCATCATAAATGACATTAAAGAGTCGGCTGGAAATAGAGGGCAACTGATCAATATCTAATCGATTAGCAACAGCATCGCCACTGATTTTTTGCTGAAGGACACGGTGCTGCTGTTCAAGTGTCAGAATATCCTTTACAAAATCCTGATTCGGCTTGGCGACACTGAAGACAGCCTCTCTTAAATGTTTTAGCTTGATGGAGACATCGCTAAGAAGAGCAGTAGAGGCCTGGACACTTCGCTGAAGTTCTGCGGCTTTACGTTGCCACTCAACAAGACCTGGTCGGTTCGTAGCCGGTAATGTGGTACCGGGCAAAACTTTAATAGTGAATTTTTCAGGCCCGTGAAGATCGCTAATGACACCATCCTGGTACTTGGATAAAGTTACCGTATAACTTCCCGGAGTAACCATCTGCCCAACATCCTTAGGTTGAAAAAGATTGTCAGTAGAAGGATTCAAATTGATAGGATTAGAACTTGGATATCGGAAGTCCCACACAATCCGGTTCACACCTTTTTTAGCTCCGGCCTTAAGTTTTCTGACAATCTCGCCTTGTTCATTGCGAATAGTAAAGAGGAGATAAGAACTCTCTTCTTTTTCCTCTTCCTTTAATGCTTCGTAGCCCGGATAAAATACATCCTTGTCTTCCTTCACCAATTTTGCCTCTTCTTCTTGTCGCTTTTCCTTCCTTGTTTTTAGATCCTCTTTATAGAAGTAGGTAAACGTAGCCCCAACAGCAGGATTTTCAGCCGCATAATAAGATTCTCCCATAAAACCTTTTCCGGGAAGCCCCAACGGACTTCGTTCAACATACATCCAACTTTCCTTGATAGGGAAGAGATAGCCTTCTTTTCCCTCAACTTGCTTTAAGTTTCGAAGCGGAGAATAATCATCAAGTACATAAAATCCTCTTCCAAAAGAAGCAAGTACCAAATCATGTTCTCGCTGTTGTATGGCCATGTCGCGGATGGCAATAGTAGGCAAACCACTTTTTAAAGGCTTCCAGTTTTTGCCTCCGTCATTACTGAAATGAACTCCAAACTCAGTAGCAACAAATAATAAATTAGGATCAACAAAATCTTCCATCATCGAATAAGCCGAACCTCGTTCAGGCAGTGGGGCCGATAGAGAAGTCCAGGTGGCACCACCATCGGTGCTCTTCAAAAGATAGGGTTTAAAATCTCCCCGCTTGTGATTGTTGAGCGTGGCGTAGATTGTATTTTCAGTGTGCTGCGAAAAAAGAAGGTGATAGACATAGGTCATGGAGGGAATCCCGGTGAAGGTTTCATTTTTCTTCCAGCTCTTGCCACCATCACGACTGATTTGAACTAAGCCATCATCGGTTCCTACGGCTAAAAGGTTTTCATTTTTTGGAGATTCAGAAAAAGCGCTGGCAGTTCCATATAGCGCGGTACCTTCGTTCTTGCCGGTCGCATCAATTCCTTGCACCTTGCCCATGAGCGGTAACTTGTTGCGGTCCAGATTACGCGTAATATCCTCACTAATCACCTGCCAGGTGTTTCCATAATCATCGCTGCGAAATACTTTATTCGCACCAAAATAGAGACGGCCTTTCTGATGATGGCTTGTAAACAAAGGAGCATCCCAATTCCAACGGTATTCCTTTTCGCCTTTCCGAGGCTTAGGTTGTATACCCGTGGTCTCTCCGGTGACTTTGTCATACCGAACGAGATAACCGTGCTGGGACTGGGCATAGACAATGTTCGTGTTAAAAGGATCGATGGCGCTCTCAAATCCATCACCACCGTTAGTAATAAACCAATCATCATTCGTTATTCCATTTTCATTGCGGGTCCGGGAAGGACCACCCAGACTATTGTTATCTTGCGTTCCGCCATATACATAATAGAAAGGTTCTGTGTTATCAACTTCTACTTTATAGAACTGAATGATGGGAAGGTTAGCTTTGTATTGCCAGGTTTTAGCTCTATCCCAGGTCTCATAGACTCCACCATCACATCCGTTGATCATGTGATTTGTATTTTTTGGGTTTACCCAAAGAGAATGATTGTCAACGTGTTTTGATTTTTCTCCAATGGGTCTGAAGTTTCTGCCACCATCATCACTGACGCTGATGACAAACCCCATGGTATAAACCCGACTTGGGTTTTTGGGATCAGCAACAACTTCATTGTAATAGTTGCCACCCGTGTTATGACCACTCATTTTGGTCCAGCTTGCGCCACGGTTGGTACTACGAAAAAATCCTCCTTCTCCCTTAGCCGCTTCAACAATAGCATAGAGGAATTCAGGATCGGCCGGAGAGATAGCCAATCCAATTCTACCCAATGAAGTTTCTGGTAGCCCTTTGTTGGCCTTCTCCCAGGTCTTTCCAGCGTCTACAGTCTTATACATACCAGAACCTGGGCCACCGCTGACATAGCCATAATCATGTCTTCTGCGCTGATAGGCAGCCGCATAAAGGACAGAGGGATTGCGAGGGTCCATGATAATATCATTAACTCCTGTGTGTTCATCAATTTTTAAAACAAGATCCCAGGTCTTACCTCCGTCAATCGTTTTATAAACTCCGCGTTCACCACCTTCTTTCCAAAGTGGTCCAATGGCAGCAACATAGACAACATCGGAATGCGTAGGATCGATGATGATCTTTCCGATATGCTCTGAAGTTTTTAGCCCCATATTCTTCCAGCTTGCGCCTCCGTCTTCTGACTTATAAACTCCATCGCCATAGGCAACACTGCGCTGATTGTTGTTTTCTCCCGATCCAACCCAAATGACATTTGTATTAGTAGGGTCAATGGTAACACATCCAATAGAATAGGATCCTTGCTGATCAAAGATCGGCTCGTAGGTGGTTCCTGCGTTGACGGTTTTCCATACGCCACCCGATGCTACGGCTACATAGTATTCATGAAAGTTGTTGGGATTGACTGCGATATCAGCAACACGTCCTGAAGTGACGGCAGGTCCGATGTTACGAAACTTCAGACCACTAAGCGATAGCTCCTCTTTTTTTACTTCCGTGGAAGGCGCAGGCTTTGACTTCTGAGCTGTGGTAGAGAGTGCAACGAAGAATAGAATTGAGTATAAAAAAAGATTCTTCATAATACATTGTTTGCTCGAATAAACGAGAAAGCAAATCACCAATCAATACCTAAAGGATAGGTGGCTTAATCACAGGGACAGAGGTAACTGAAAACCTCCCAAATCCTTATATTTGAGCTTTTCAAACGTATTCGAATGGCCGAAAATGAAGTGGTGGGTAAGAAAAGCATAAGCCGGAAGGTGGATAAGAAGATTATTTGGAAAGCCTACGAATTGATGTGTGTGGCAAAACGAATGGCCGAGACGTATGAGGAGAATAAAGAGATCTGCAGTAGATACGTCCATAGCACATCACGGGGTCATGAAGCAATTCAATTGGCCGTTGGCCTGCAATTAAAGTCTCACGATTTTGCTTCGCTCTACTATCGGGATGAATCAATTTTATTAGGATTAGGAATTGAACCCTACGAGTTGATGCTACAACTTATGGCAAAGCGCGATGATCCGTTTTCAGGGGGACGTACCTACTATGGTCATCCAGCCTTAAAGCGAAAAGGATTTCCGATCATTCCCCACCAAAGTTCTGCCACCGGTATGCAAGCGATCCCCGCTACGGGCATGGCCCACGGTATTGCCTACTTGGAATCGCAAGGCTTAGGAAATAAAAATAAACCCGTGGTGTTGTGTTCGCTGGGAGATGGTTCGGTGACAGAAGGTGAAGTGGCAGAAGCATTTCAAATGGCGGTGTTAAAAAAACTCCCTATTCTCTATCTCATTCAGGATAATGACTGGGGGATATCAGCGACCGGCAAAGAAATGAGAGCCATGGATGCCTATGAATACGCAGCCGGCTTTAAGGGAATGGAACGCACACAGATTGATGGTTCTGATTTTTTAGAAAGTTATACTGGCATAGAGAAAGCAATTGAATTTGTTCGCGGAACAAGAGGACCTATTTTGGTCCATGCAAAGTGCCCCTTATTAGGACATCATACTTCTGGGGTCAGGAAAGAATGGTACCGTGGCGAGAATTTAGTGCTGCAGGAAAGAGAAGATCCGATCGTTAAGTTAGAAAACTATTTAATGAAGGAAGGGGAAAGTAAGAAGACACTGGAAGGAGCCAAAGAGAAAGCAGTCAAAGAAGTAAAGGTAGCGTATCAGAAAGCAATAGATTCACCCGATCCAGAGGTTGAAGATTTCGATACACACGAATTTGCTCCAACATTAGTAACTGAGGAAAAGGGAAATCGAAATCCTGCTAAGGGAGAGAAGGTGGTCATGGTGGATGCCGCGCTTCATGCGGTAGACGAAATCTTAAGGAAGCACCCTGAATCATTGTTCTATGGACAAGATGTAGGCGGGCGATTGGGAGGAGTTTTTCGGGAAGCAGCTACGCTGGCCCAAAAGTATGGAGACGATCGTGTATTCAATACGCCCATTCAGGAGGCGTATATCGTTGGATCAACGGCTGGTATGAGTGCGGTAGGCGTGAAGGCCATCGTTGAAATTCAATTTGCAGATTACATCTGGCCGGGCATGAATCAATTAGTGGAAGAGCTTTCTAAAAGTTGCTACCTCACCAAAGGAAAGTTTCCAATTCAATCTCTCATCA
>JANNRV010000193.1:0-17905 GCA_031401775.1 Bacteroidia bacterium
TGGCCATTACAGGAAAACCATTAGCGGCAACTTCAGGTTCAATGATTTTCCAAAAAGGAGGCAATGCAGTAGATGCCGCTTGCGCAATGCTGGCTTCTACCTGCACCATGTGGGATGTACTGAGTTGGGGAGGTGAGACACAGGCTTTAATCTATAATCCAAAAACAGGAAAAGTGATTGGCATCAATGCACTAGGTGTAGCCCCAACGGGAGCAACTGCTGATTTCTTTAAGAATAAAGGAATGAATTACCCTTCTCAATACGGACCGTTGGCAGCTGTTACACCTGGTACACCGGGTGGGCTGTGTACCATGCTGGCCGAGTACGGAACCATGAGTCTGAAGGAAGTTCTTGCACCTGCCATGCAATTGGCGGAAGGCTATCCCATAGAAGCACAAACAGCAAATTCCATGGAAAGAGATAAGGATAAAATAAAAGACTGGCCTTACTCCAAAGCAGTATTCCTTCCTCATTTAGGTGAGCAACGTGAGGCACCTTCTGCCGGTGAAATTTTTAAGCAATTGGATTTATTAGAGACCTTAAAGAAAATGGTGGAAGCTGAACAGCAAGCATTGAAAAAAGGGAAGAACAGGAAAGAAGCGATTTATGCAGCTTATGATCGTTTCTACAAGGGAGACATTGCTAAAGAATTCACGCGGGGAGCGCAAGAGCAAGGTGGCTTGATTACCGAAAGCGATTTAGCTAACTGGAAAGTTAAAATCGAAGAACCCCTTATGGTTAATTACAAAGGCATTGATGTTTACAAACTATCTCAATGGACGCAAGGTCCTTCGGTGCTACAAGCTTTAAACATTCTTGAAAATTTTGACCTGAAAAGTATGGGCTATAATTCTGCCCGATATATCCATACCGTATATCAGACTTTGAATCTGGTATTTGCCGATCGTGATTTTTATTATGGAGATCCTTCCTTCCCGCCAGAAGAGCCTATGAAGGGATTACTCTCCAAAGAATATGCAAAACAAAGAGCAGGTACTATCAAGTTTGACAAAAATGACGCAACGGCTGGACCTGGCGATCCTTATCCTTTTGAAGGAAAACAAAATCCTTATCTAGATTTAATCGGTAGTTGGGGGCAAGCAAATGTCAACCAACCATTAAGGCCACTCTCGGAGGACTATCTCTATCAATCTGAATTGGGTACTACGTCTATCGAAGCCGCAGACAAAGAAGGATGGGTTGTTTCAGTAACTCCCAGTGGCGGCTGGCTTCCTGCCTGTATTGCCGGTAAAACGGGAGTGGGAATGAGTCAGCGCCTGCAGAGTTTTGTGTTGGACAAGAAACTGAATCCTTTCAATGTGGTTGAACCTGGGAAACGTCCGCGTGTAACAGTCAGCCCGACACTCGCCATGAAGGATAGTAAACCCTACATTGCTTTTGCCGCGCAAGGTGCTGACCAACAGGATCAAAATTTACTTCAGTTCTTCCTGAACATGGTTGAGTTTGGAATGAATGTACAAGAATCTGCTGAGGCTCCAAACTTCAATTCCAATCAATTGTATCTCTCCTTAGGAGGTGAAGACAGAAAACCCAAACCGGGTTCAATTTTGCTTAATGAAAGCATGCCACCATGGGTGCGTAAGGAATTAACTTCAATGGGTTACAAAATCTACTATGATGATCGTACTTCAGGGCCAATTAATGCTATCTTCTTTGATTGGAAGCATGGGAGCTTCTGGGGTGGATCAAGCAATCATGGTGAAGATTATGGGATTGGCTGGTAGTAGTCAATTGATGGTAGTTCTAAAAACCTAAAACGCGGTGTCAGGCTGTCCCGATAAATATCGGGATCAAAGCCTATTTAGGGAGTCCATTCTAAGAATGTTTCGATCCGATAGCTATCGGGTTCAACATGACTAAGTTTTTAGAACTACCCTTGAGATAACTAGTCCGAAATCAAGGCAGCTATCCAAATCAAAAAAATAATTCCTGAGCTGTCCGATAGGTATTGGCATGTGCTTCAATAATGTCTCGGAAATTAGGTGAATAGCCACCACCCATACTTGCAACAATTGGAATTCTATTTGCCTTCGCTGCGCCAAGTACAATTCTGTCGCGTTCCTTGCAGCCTTCGCGGGTTACACTCAAACGGCCGAGTTTATCGGTTTCAAGGATGTCTACACCGGATTGAAAGAAAATAAAGTCTGGCTGAACATTATCTAACAGATTCTTCAGATTAGATTCCAACGTTTTCAGATAAAAAGAATCATCCGTAAAATCGGCAAGGCCAATATCCAAATCTGAATCTTCCTTTTTAAGTGGATAGTTATTAGAACCATGCATTGAGAAAGTAAACACACGCTCGTCATTTCTGAATATCTCTGCTGTGCCATTTCCCTGATGAACATCCAAATCAACTACCAGAATTCTTTTTACAAGTTGATTGCTTAATAGATAGTTACTTGCCACGGCAATGTCATTGAGTAAACAAAATCCTTCGCCTTTATTGGTAAAAGCATGATGAGTACCTCCCGCTATATTCATAGCAACACCAAACTGCAGTGCATATAGCGCACATTGCATAGTACCATTCGCAATGATAACTTCACGATCTACTAATGCTTGAGTTAACGGAAAGCCGGTTCTTCGCACCTCTTGAGCTGACAGTGTAAGGTTTCTTAGCTGATCCCAATAGGCTGGAGTATGTGTAAGTAAAATCCATTGTTCCTCCGCAGGGGTTGGATGGAAAATGTTTTCAGTGCTGATGGTACCTTCATGCAGAAGTTGTTCAGGTAGTATTTCGTACTTGCTCATCGGGAACCGATGATTTGGTGGAAGTGGCAAAATATAAGAAGGAGACCACGCTACTTTCAGCATATTTAAATTCTGTAAATTAATTTTTTCTAATGCTTCTCGATATGCCCTTCCTTCGAATCACTTGCATGCCATACTTCCATAATTTCATGAAACTGATCATGCAGGGTATACATGGAAGTGCTAATCTGATCCTCCGTGGCGCCATTATGAATTGCATCGGCCAAAGTATGAATATCAGTCTTTAACTTTTCAAGTTGAGACTTCATCTCATCATTATCTACTTTCTCCGGAACAGGTGATGACGCCCATTTATCAGCATCATCTGCCAACTGTTCGATTAATCGCATAGCAGGTTCCACATTGCCCGAATCTTTCAATGGATGAAAAGCTTCTGCCATTGTCATGTGAAAGGCATCCATTTCCGGCCATTCATCATTTTGAGTATTATTTTCACTGTGCTTAGTTGAGCATGCCAAAAAAGCAAGCATAACGAGTAGGATAGGCAAGAGAATGAAGCTTTTAGATTGCATAAATTTAATTAGTGTCTAATTATTTTTGTCTCTTCCTTTATATTTTCTTCGGGTCTCCAATGCATGCACAAGCTTTTTCAGTACCTCATAATACAAAGCAGCATAGAGCACAACAATCATAAACCAAATCATGGCTATATTAAAATATATCGTATGGTATATTTTTCCAAGAAAATGCTTGGTTGGAATAAAAAAAATACCTGTAAAATCAAAACGATTGTGAGGTCGATGATCATCAAAATAAATGGGATAAATTTTTTGAATCAATTCTCCCTTCCATTCTACAATACGGATAAGATCATTTGCATTCTCCACCATTTCAATAACAGCCTTGTTCTGTGATTTCATCTTCAATTCATTGAAAGAAGTCAACTTTTCTGGTGTATTGGTGAGCTGAACGATCACTTTTTCTCTATCCACTAAGGCAGCGGTTACTTGCTGATTGTAATAATTTTTCAAACTTCGAATAAAGATAGACGCCTTAGCGTAAACTGTTGAATCAAATTTTCCAATAGCCAATTTCTCCACCTCTGGAAATTGCTCCCTTCCCACCAACTTTAATTCATTCTCCAATTCTGTTTTTAACAAGGCTAAAGAACTGGTCATCATTTTATCATTTGCATCTCGCCATTTACTACGATGATTTAGACAATACGCTAATTTAGATTCCAACGCGGACAAATAATAAACTCGCTTATATTCTGATAAGGCTTGCTGCTTATCCAATTCATAAAACTGCTTCTCAAAAGGATTGTCTACAAACTGGGTAACCATGAGCGCTTCAAAAGCCCAGCGAGAAGCCATGACCTCCCCAAGCAAAGGAATACCGCTAGGCGTACCCACTTTAGGATTAAATTTATCGAAATGGATGACAACGCCACTCAACAGAAGCTGAGGTATAATTAGTATGGGAATGAGTATGTAAATGGCAACTGCTGAATCAAACGCAGATGAAATATTAAGTCCGAGAACATTGGCAAAACAAGAACATGAAAAAAGAATTAGCCAGTACCGCATTTCGGTAAGGGGGATTTCAATGATTAGATTTCCAACAAGGATAAAAGTAAAAGTCTGAATGGCGGATAACGTGAACAGAACAAATACCTTGGACACTAAATAGCTGCTCCTACTGAGATGCAGGTACCGCTCCCGCTTCAAAATTTTCCGGTCTTTAAAGATTTCTTCTGCGCTGACTATTAATCCAACAAACAAGGCCACCACCACACTCATAAAGAAGTAGACCGGCACATTGTAATTATTGTAGAAAGTATAAACTGGATTCTCAACCCCAATCGTGTTGTAGTACTTAACAAAATAAGCCATGAACAAAGCCAGCACTGGAGATAACAAGAGATTGATTAGCAAGTATTGCTCATTCGCCAACTTTGACAGGACATCACGTATCGAAAATATAGTGAGTTGCTTAAACCAGTTTGGAATCTTTTGACTACTCGGCAATGCATCTTTTGCCTGTTCAATAGGATGTATTTTAATCTTCTGCTTGAAATATTGATACCACTGCCCCGGTGATATTTTTCGGGTTCGGGTAAAGCGTCCATATTCATTGACAACCCTTGTCTCAATGATGTTAAAGACTTGTTCCGGATTAATATTACCACATTCGGGACATTCACCAGGTGTCTTGTAGGCAGCATTGATGATCTCCTGAAAATAATTAACAGATTCTATCGGATTGCCATAATAAATTTGGAATCCTCCAACGTCCAAAATGATCAAAGAATCAAACATCTTGAAGATATCGGATGAAGGCTGATGGATTACTACAAAGATCATCTTTCCACGCAACGACAATTCTTTGAGTAGGTCCATGATATTTTCTGAATCCCGAGACGACAAGCCAGAGGTCGGCTCATCCACAAAAAGGACAGTAGGCTCCCGCAATAGTTCCAACCCAATATTCAGTCGTTTACGTTGCCCTCCGCTGATTGTCTTTTGTAAAGGCGAGCCAACCTTTAAGTTTCTGATCTCTGAAAGACCGAGATTCATAAGCACTTTTTCTACCAGATCACCAATTTCCTTTTTTGAGTATTGGCCAAAACACAATCTTGCAGAATAGTAAAGGTTTTCAAAGACAGTGAGATCGTCCATCAATAGATCATCCTGAGGAATAAAGCCGACAACCCCCTCCAATTGTTCTGCATGTTCATGAACATCAATACTATTGATCAATACTCTTCCGCTGGAAGGTTTATCAGAACCATTCAACACATTAAGTAAAGTTGACTTACCCGATCCACTGGCGCCCATAAGACCAATCAACTTTCCGCCCTTCTCCGCTATGTTTATATTTTGTAATGCCGCCCTCCCACTTTTGAAATGGTAAAAAACATGTTCAGCTACGAAGCTGATTTCAGTTTCTCCCTCTCCTACGAGAAACTTGCCAACCACATCGCTGTAGTAGATCGAATCAATCTTAGTACCCCGAATTGTGCTTCCGGTTGGAAATACATCAATCTTGCGGCTTTTTAATGGAATGCTATTAATGGTTAGTGAAGTAATTCCCAGGTACTTGATAAAATAGGTTTCAATATCCTGGAGCCTAAGAATTGCTATCAGGCCTGTTAGATTCTTTGCCGTAATCCGCGGGCCCGGATGTTTTAGATCATCAGACCCTTCATCAATAATCAGAATGTTTTTGGAGCTCAGTTCTTCAATATCCTGACCTAAAACAAACGCCCGCAAAGCTTGAAGATCCTTGAGTGGTATTTTCAGCGCTTCTCCAATGTAAAAAATTAGGTTTCCCTGGCGTTCAGAAATCTGCCCATCGGCAAAAACAAGTTCAATAATCTTGGTGACCAGGACAACTTTTTGTTGCATGGTCAATGCTTGGTTAACTTTTTTAGAAATCTGCATGATCTGTGCCCAATCATCAACAAACTGCGCAGTCTCTTCGTCCACATTGGTCAGGTCACGGTCCGCACTTCTCATGTTGGCCTTACAGAACTCGTCAAAAAGATTCAAGTAATGACGCAGGGCCTCCTGATTGAGGTGGAGAGCTAAAAATTCTTTAATGTTTGTTCGCTCGTCCTCGGTTATTCGCTCTTTCGCTACAATAGCAAAAAGCTGGATGACGGCTTTGAGAAGTTCTTCACTCATGCATTAGTCCTCGTGAGCTAAAAATTAAAGTCAAAATAGGCAAAAAATGAATTCTTATTGCCAGTTGTGTGATAATTAGTTACTGTGGCAATTCTTAAGGCAATCCGCCCGCTACTTGTTTGGGAATTTTAACGATTTCCTTTTATTTGCACCGTCCAACTCCAATACCATGAATAAACTAAAATTCACCCTAATATTTGTTACAACGCTGCTGTTAAGCAAGGTCTCAGCCCAGAATTCAATCTTATGGGAAGTTTCAGGGAATGGCTTAAAAGCACCATCCTATGTTATGGGCACACTCAAATTTATAGGTGAAAAGGAGTTCTTTCTACCCTCTGAAGTTACAGACAAAATGAAGGCCTGCCAGCTATTTGCAATTGAAGACCAGATCGATCACAAAGCACAACACGAATTAAGTAAAGCAGTCCACTTTCCTGGTAAACAATCATTGAAAACCCAATTAAAGCCAGAAGATTACAAGTTCGTTCAGGAGTTCTTTTTGAAAGAATTCGGTATCAGCCCGGAGCATTTCGATAAGCAATACAGCAGACTTATTCCATTGGCATTGTCAATCACAATGACCCGACTTTCATTGGGAGAAAAAGTAAAGTATTATGATATTGAATTATTGCTGCTTGCAAAGCAAAATAAACTAGATACCTACAGTTTAGAATCGGTTAAGCGCGAAGCTCAGGCCTTACAAAAATATCCGATGAATGATCAGGTAACCGCACTACTTCACAGCATCAACAATTTCGAAGTGCAAAAGCAGGAATACAAAAATTTGGAAGCGGCCTATATCGAGGGAGATCTGGACAAAGTTTACAATTATACACTGCATCCCACAGAAAATAATTCTGTGTTCATCGATGAATTTTATACTAAACGTAACCAGGAATGGTTTCCTAAGATTGAAAAAATGATGAATGACAAATCATCATTTATTGCCATTGGCGTAGCACATTTAGAAGGCGACAGTGGAATACTTAATCTTTTGAAGATGAAGGGATACACCTTACATCCTATTGCCGTTGGAAAGTAGATTACCCAATTCTCTTGGTAAGCAGGTCAGCAAGGATAAGTAATCCCTCGCGTAAATATTCATCGTCCAGCTTGGCAAGCTCATCCACAGGCAACCCTTCTTTTGAAGTGAGTTTGGTATCAAGTTTATCACGAAGAGATTTCTTTTTCTCAGCTTCATCCATCTCAACCTTACGTTTCGATTCGTTTATTGAAATTTTAGTCTGATTGAGGCTTCTCTTCAAATCTTCTGTCTCACTGATATATTGCTTCAAACTTGTATCAAACTTAGCTCTGTCCTGATAGGATTTAGTAAGCCCTGAAATCAATTTGTCATTAACGTCAGATGTCTTTTGAAAAGGAGTTCCTTTGATGACATCCCATGGCAAAGCACTGGAATTAGAACTCTCACCATATTGTTCGGGATCCAATGCAGTGGGCAGCAATATGTCTGGCGTCACACCCTTTTCCTGTGTACTGCTTCCCGTTACTCTATAAAATTTCTGAAAAGTGAGCTTTAATTCACCCACACTTTCTTTGTCATTGATATATTTTTTCAAATCCAATACCGTCTGCACTGTTCCTTTGCCAAAGGTTGATTCACCTACGATAAGACCTCTTCTATAATCTTGAATAGCTCCAGCAAAAATCTCAGAGGCAGAAGCACTAAATCGATTTGTTAAAACCACTAGCGGGCCATTGTACAATACCTGCTTATCTTCGTCCAACCCTACCTGAACATTGTTAGCCGAATTCTTAACCTGAACAACTGGCCCTTCTTTTATAAATAATCCCGTAAGATCTATTGCCTCTGAGAGAGACCCCCCACCATTGTTACGCAAATCCATGACAACACCATCAATTTTCTCCTTTTGCAATTCTTGTATCAATCTCTTTACATCTCGTGTTGTACTTTTATAATCAGGGTCACCCTTCTGATACGCTTCGAAATCCATGTAAAAGCTGGGAAGAGAAATCACACCAAGGCGTAAATCCTTCCCACCAAGATTGTAATTAATAACACTCTTCTTTGCTGCCTGATCTTCCAATTTAATTTTATCCCTTACTAGCGTAATTTCTTGAGTAGGTCCATTTACTCCTGTTGATGCTGGCAAGAATTGAATCCTAACAATAGTACCCTTAGGGCCCTTGATCAACTTTACAACCTCGTCAAGCCGCCAACCAACTACATCCATCATTTCACCCTCCTTACCCTGAGCTACTCCTGTTATCAAATCATTAGCATGTATTTTGTCAGATTTCTCTGCAGGCCCTCCTGGCAATATTCTAGAAATTTTAGTGTAGTCATTATCAGTTTGCAATTGTGCTCCAATTCCTTCTAATGATAATTTCATTTGCTGATTAAAAAGATCAGAAGCTTTGGGAGACAGATAATTGGTGTGAGGATCATAGGCCTCCGTTACCGAATTCATATAAACATTAAAAACATCTTCGCTTGTGAACTGTCCAACCGATTTGATAAATCGCTGGTACCGCTTATCAAGCGTTTCCTTTATCTCGGCTGGCTTCTTCCCGGCAAGCTTTAAGCCCAACGCCTGACTTTTGATGATCTTCCTCCAGATTTCATTAAGTTCAGTTGTTGAATTAGCCCAGAGTTCTTTTTCCCGATCAGTTTCATAATACTCATCCACTGTATAGTCAAACTCTTTTCCGATGAGGTTGCTCATCAAGTAATCCATTCTTTCGGTAAACCGCTTGCGAAAAATATTATAGATCTCATAGGCTGGTTCTATATTCTCATTTCTTGTCAAATCATCTAATGAAAACCTGTACCTGTCAAACGACTTAATATCAGCAGCTAGAAAATAAGTCCTACTATTATCTAATTCATTGAGGTAGCGATCCAGAATAGCAGAAGAAAGGGAGTCATTCAGATGCATTCTTCGATAGTGATTATTGTCGAGTATAAAAGATATCACGCGCGCCTCTTTCCCATAGATAGGTTTTGACTTTAGAACAAGGGTGTCCAGCGTTACAGCAAATGTGGGGGTTAAAGAAATGAGGACCGTAAAAACCGCAAGTAGAATACTTTTCTTCATCGTAGTAGTTTTCTTATTTGTAACGGAAATCAAAGCAAAAGAGATGCCTTGTTTCAGGCCACTTTATCAAAGTCAAATTCTTCCAGAAATTTTTGAGCCTGCTCAATAGATTGGAATTCGTAGGACTTCTTTGCTTGATGCCCGGCATGGATTTCAATCTTGACCAATTCAATATTTCTTGGCGTTCTTTTTGACTTCGGCTTCATATTCTTAAAATCTTCTGCCTCCCTCTTAGAGATGTGAAATTGAGTTGCTCTCACATTCTTGCAATAGGAGCATTGGTAATTCTTAAGGAGTTCGCGAGGAGAACCGTCTGAATTCCGTTCTACGATCTCTTCTTTTGTCACCTTCATCGTATAAAATCCACAATTATTACAGCGCAGTGCTGTTAAGTGTCCTTGGTATTTGTCAATCTTTATGTCTTTCGTTACCTCATCAATCCACACATCGTAGTCGATCGAAAAAACGTTTTCCTCAGATTGCATCCCTTCATCAAGATGAACATCTTCCTCATCCTCGGTTAAAAGCTTCATCTTTGAACCCGTCTTTGGGTTTATCCTTGGCATATACCTCCACTTTCGGAGTTTTACATTCAGTTTGGTAGGATAATAGTATTCCAAAATCAGTGATGAGATGTACCCGACCACTGTACCCCCAGCTATAGAAAAGAATATCCGAACATAAAACCATATGCCCATACGATCAAATTTGCCCATGCCATAAATGTTAATGAACATGACAACGGCAATACCAAGACTATAGAAAATCCATTTATACCATCGTATTTCATTTGTAGCGATAAAATCATGCTTCTCCTTGAAATCCCCGATCGAGGAAACGCGCAAGTGGTATACCAAATAAATCAAAATGGCAACCGTTACCGCGATGATTGCCCCTGTAAGCATTGCACTATGCCATGTATCTAAAAAAATCTGCGTTTCAACTCCATCCATAGTACTTTCTTATCGATTCAAAATTTATTTAAAGGTAAACATTTCTGCCTAAATTGAGTCTCCAACCCCGAACCATCATGAGACTAACGATCTTCAAAATAATTGCTCAGATTAACAAACTAATTCTACCTCGGTACAGCAAGTCAGATATTAACAAGCTAACCTCCGTTGCTAAGATTTTAGTTGCATTCCGGTATTGGGTTACAAAGAACTCACTCGAATAACGGCAATTTTCCAATTTTTGTTTGGGTCTTGAATGCCCCAAAATGGGCTATAATCAATTCTTTTTAAGAATTTGTGCATTTTAGCACAGCTATGTTTAATTTTTTATATAATTTATTACTATAATTGTGCACAAATGCACAATTATATGAGCGACTTTGAGAAGAAAAGACTTGAAATTGACCTAAAAAAATTCACATTAAAAAATTTTGAGAAGCCAAGTGATTGTCGAAACATTGATCAGATAAGATTCTATGTCAGGGAGTTATGCCTTAAGATTGAAGAGTATGAAACCCGGTTTAATTATGTACCAAGTTGGGCTTATGCATTGCTTACGCAATATAATTATGCACAGAATCGAATGATTCACGTTGATTTTAATAAATCTTATTGCTAGACAAAAGGCATGAAATACATCCCCTCCCCTATTCCAATTAAGTATGACTACATGTACAGCGCTACTGCTAATAGGTCAGGGCGGATGCAATATCATAAGGTAAGACCCGGGCTCAGCAAATTGCGCATTAGTCGCACGGAGTTTATCAAAGCTTATAACGAATCACAAATTGTCGCACTTAGGCCAATTCAACAGCGTGGTCAGGATTCAATGTTTCAACTTGAGTTTTACTTCTAGCTCTTTAGGATGTTTTCTAAATCCGCTGGAGAATAACCAATAGACTTTATCGTCTTGTTATCCGATTTTCTGTACACAAGCCATTTGTTGCCCTCTTTCCTATAAATGCATTCTGTCCCATCCTTTTTCCGATAGAACTCAACAGTCTTTTTCGCTTCCTCCTCGGAAATGCACGCTTTACTCATATTCGATCGCTGCACTTCATCAAATAAAGCCTTAAATTTCTCTCCAAGGCCAAATTCAAGTACCGCTCCAGATAGTACATATTGGATATCGCACAAGGCATCCGCCACACCAACTATATCCCGTTCCAGGATAGCAACTTCCAGTTCTTTCAGTTCTTCGGCAATCAAAGCCACTCGCAGCCTGCATCTGCTCTCATCTGGTATTTGGGGTAAAGTAAGGATTGGATGCTTAAATGTCGAATGAAATTCGGCTACTAATCGGAGTGAATCGGGCTGTTGCATTAAAGTTAGTTTAAATTATTAAAGCAGGAAGAATCGGTATGGGGCATAACCAATAGTTTATTAATTTACTTAATCAATGATCATAACAAGCTGAAAATTAAATTATTAATAGCGAATCCAATTAATTAAGTTCACTACTATAAAAGGCCTAAATTACGAACAGAGCCTTATCTTTGAAGCTTTATTCTCCTGAAATGAAGAAGAATTTTATTGACGAACTGAAATGGAGAGGCATGATCCATGATATTATGCCAGGAACTGAAGAACAGTTAAACAAGGAGTCTACATCTGGTTATATAGGTTTTGATCCAACGGCTGATTCGCTACACATTGGCAATCTGGTTCAGATTATGACTCTGGTTCATTTTCAGCGATTCGGCCATAAGCCTTTTGCTCTTGTGGGCGGAGCCACGGGTATGGTAGGTGATCCTTCTGGTAAATCAGCAGAACGAAACCTCCTGTCAGAGGAGTCTCTTAAACATAATCAAAGCCGCGTCCAGCGTCAATTGGAAAAATTTCTTGATTTCAATGCAGGTCCCAATTCTGCCGAGATGGTAAACAACTATGATTGGTTCAAAGAGTTTCGATTTCTCGATTTTATAAGGGATGTTGGAAAGCATATCTCCGTGAACTACATGATGTCCAAAGACTCTGTGCAAAAGAGATTGGAATCAGGACTTTCTTTTACCGAGTTCAGCTACCAGTTGGTTCAAGGCTACGACTTTTACTGGCTTTTCAAGAATAAGAATTGCAAAATTCAAATGGGAGGTTCAGACCAATGGGGAAACATCGTTACCGGAACAGAACTCATTCGAAGAAAAGCCGGAGGGGAATCCTTTGCCTTAACCACACCTCTGATTAAAAAGGCCGATGGCACCAAATTCGGAAAGACTGAACAAGGAAATATTTGGCTGGATCCTAAGCGAACTTCCCCGTACAAATTTTACCAATACTGGGTCAACACCTCGGACGAAGATGCAGCTAATTTTATCAAAATATTTACAGTCTGGCCGAAAGAAGAGGTTGATGAAATTCTTGTCGAACATAACAGAGCACCACACCTACGAAAGTTACAACTGGAATTGGCAAAAGATATTACCCTACGCGTTCATTCTCTAGCCGACTTTGAATCTGCTGTAAAAGCGTCTGGAATTCTATTCGGAAATTCTGTTACGGAAGACCTAGAAAGGCTCGATGAAGACACTCTACTTGCGGTATTTGAAGGAGTTCCCCAAACATCTATTTCAAGATCATCTTTTGAAAACTGCGGTTCTGTAACAGATCTTCTGTCTGAGTTAACTCAAGGAATCATCTTCCCATCTAAGGGTGAAGCAAGAAGAATGATACAAGGGGGTGGTGTAAGCATTAATAAAATTAAGCTTGAAGACCCTAATCAAAAGCCTGATTTCAAATTTCTTCAGCATAGATATCTGATAGCTCAAAAAGGAAAGAAAAATTATTACCTCATTTCTATAATTTAAGCCTAGGTGAAGTATTCCTGGCACAATGCATTAAGGCAAAGAAGTCAACTAGCAGCTCTTATCTACGGATTAAGTCTGATTATTTTCTTTATACTTTATCTCCCCTACTTTTTTGGTCAGGTGATAGATCCAAAACCCGGACTATTGCTGAATGATTTTGTGCTGAATTACATAATCCCAATTGACAATTCATGGGTTATCTTCATTCTCATATACGCTTGCATACTTCAAACCATAATTACCAATTTTAAGAAACCTCGGGTTATTCTCTTAGGTTTAGTTACCTATTCTTCTGTTTCTCTAATTCGAATGCTTACGATTTATCTTTTTACCCTAGAACCTCCACCTGGGCTCATACCCTTAATTGATCCTTTCGTGTCTTTAATTGCCTATGATCCTAGCTTTACAAAAGACCTGTTTTTTTCGGGGCACGTTTCAACCTTAACGATGTTGACGCTTGTGGAGCCACAAAGGCAACTTAAATTCCTAAAAATTGGCGTAACAATAGCCGTTTCAATCCTCCTTCTTTTTCAGCATGTTCATTATACCATAGATGTACTTTTTGCACCCGTTATTACAATGTTTCTATATTTTATCTTGGGGTATGTCTTTTCCTTAAGCAATGAGCATTCCCAAGTGAATAGGTGATCTTCTCTATAATTTAAGCCTTATCCGCTAAGTTTTTCCTCCAAAACAAATAGCCGATAAAAAAATGGGCGCTTTAGAATCTAATTAGTTAAATTTCGCGTAACAATGAGGTAATGTCTCTGTAATATTAGAAAATGGTTAATCAAACTGAATTTGAGTTGAGTGATATGAATTACCCTCTTTTTTCTATAGAAAAGGCCCTAAGCAAGGAACAAAAGGATTTTTTTAAGGAATATGGCTTTTTGCACTTTAAGAATTTTATTGATCAGGAAACCGTACAACTCTTCATCAAAGAGTCCGAGCGTATTCAACAGCAATGGATAAAGGAGGATGTTAAAATTGTTTATGGTGTGCCAATCAAATATGGCAAAAATGTGGACGGAAGCACTATTGTGCAGCGTTTTGCTTTCGTAAATATCTACAGTGACATATTTACTGAATTTCTTAAAGACCCCAGATTAGAAAGTCTATTCGAACTGATTGGCGCCCCTGATAGCAGGATCGGAGACCAAGAGCGAGATGGCCTGGTTATAAATCACTATGTAAATGTGGAAGGTAGTAATTACAGCCAGCTAGGATGGCATACCGACTCACTGCGTGATATCTTCTACGCTTCTAAAGTGCTCCCCATGCTGAACGTTGGTGTTCATCTTGATAATTATCCAAAAGAAAATGGCGGATTGCGCATTCTGCCAGGAACGCATAGTCAGGGGATGACCACCATGCTCTTTAAAAAACGATACCTCAGCAATAAGCCAGATAAAGATGAGATGGGGCTAAATGTAGAGGCAGGAGATTTGACAATCCATGACGGGCGCATCTGGCACCGTGTAGCACAATCTCCTCTTGTAGGTGAAAAGAGTCGAAGAAGGGTTATGTATGTACCGATTATCAGTGGCAAGTTTATGCCAAAGAATGAAAACAGTAAGCCAAGACTCTACCAACGCCTTTATTCCTACATAAAATAAATGTTTGCATTAGTCACAGGAGCAAGTGGAGGAATTGGCCTGTGCCTTGCTGAAGAGTTGGCAAGAAAAAAGATTAATCTCCTGCTAGTCGCCCGGTCTGAAGACAAACTCAAGGCAGCAGCGACACAATTAAAAAGTAAGCACGGAATAGAAGCTTTCGTTCTCGCGATTGATCTCTCACAGCCATCGGCAGAAAATAAAGTAAAAGAATGGATTGATGCCCATCAATGGCCGGTGAATATCCTTATCAACAACGCGGGCTACGGACTTTGGGGTAGAATAGAAGACCTTGAAGCATCGGCCCTTAATAACATGATGCAGTTGAACATGAATGCTATGGTTAACCTGTGCCATAGCATGATTCCAATTTTAAAAAAGCAAACTCAATCTTATATTCTCAATGTAGCAAGCACTGCCGCCTATCAGGCTGTTCCTACCCTCAGTGCGTATGCAGCAACAAAAGCATTCGTTGTGCTCTTCAGTCGTGGTTTGCGGTGGGAATTAAAGAACACTGGAGTATCTGTAAGTTGCCTAAGCCCTGGAGCGACTTCAACTGGGTTCGTGGATAGAGCAGGCATGCAATCCATGAAAGAAAAAGCAGAGAAATTCAGTATGAAGGCTGAAGCCGTAGCGTCAATTGCAATTGATGGGATGTTCAAGCAAAAAGCTGAAATTATCCCTGGCTTTGTAAACTGGGTTTCTGTGAAGGCTACCTATTTTTTACCTAAGGTATTAGTTGAGCGGATAGCCTATGGGCTTTATAAAAAATAGAAACCAGTTTTACTGAGTGCGCAGAACAAATGCCACACGGCCTTTGGATCGCTCGGGCATCACCCCTGAAGAGGTACGCACTAAAGATCTCTTTTCAATTTCCTGCTTACATATTTTTTCTGCTTCAGGACTAAGGCTTCTCTCAATTGTTTTTATGGATGTAATCTCTCCATTCTCATCTACTTCTATTTCAAATACGACTCTTCCGTTTTCATTATCCGGCAGTTTTGGAGCTCTGGGTTGCTCATCCCAGTTCCAGCCAGCCATTTGAAGGGCAAAGCCACCACCGCCTCCACCCTGCTTCCCATAAAGGGCTTTGGCATCTAATGAACCTTCAGGGCTGCCCTTATCTCCAATTTTATTATCATCGCCTTGGGAGCCCTTCTCCCCGGTCTTGCTCGCATCCTCAGTCGCCTTCTCGGCATCCGCAACACTTACTTCCTTCTTTATTTCTTTCTTAGCCTCATTGGTCTCTGTCTTAGACGCTGCTTTTTCTTTCTCTTTTAGCTTCTCAACTACTTTGGATTCCTTCTTTACTTCTTTTACCACCACTGGACTTTCCAATTTAGAAACGACCTCCTCTTCAGTTTTCGATACCTCTGGCTTAGTCTCAGAAACTGGTTGCTCTTTAACTTCTTCTTGCTTGTCTCTAGCTGTTTCTTCTTGAATTTCTTCAGTTGCTCCAACCTGTACATCAGGCTGAATTTCACCTCCTCCAGAATCATCCAATCCAAAATTTAATTCTATACCGTATTCGGGCAAAGGAGGATTGGGGGCCCTCCAGGCAATGATAAACAAAAATGCTATCAATAAAGCAACATGAATGCCTACAGAAGTAATTATTCCTATAGCATGATTCCTTTTCTCCTCTTTATCAGCCATGATTACTTAGGTTTAGTGGCGATACTAACTTTCGCTTCCAATGAAGTGGCTATCCCCGCTACATAAACCATTTCACGGGTTGGAACACTTTCATCAATATGAAGAATTACAACTCCATTCGGTCCAGCCAGTTTACTTTTCAATTCTCCTTCTAAAGTTCCTTTCGTCACTTGCTTTTCATTCACAAAAAATCTCAAATCTTTTGTCACCGTAATAGAGACCTTCTGTACTTCAATGGTACTCGCTTTACTGGTAGGAAGATTAACGGGCAAGCCGGATGGAGTAACAAATGAAGAAGTCAGCATAAAAAAAATGAGCAACAAAAAAATTAAATCAGTCATGGAGGCCATGCTGAATGATGCATCAATTTTGTTACGGGATTGTAAATTCATAGCGGACTATTTAGGCTCCTGTAATAAATCAATAAATTCGATAGACGAATACTCCATCTTATGCACAACTTTAGAAACGCGGGTCACTAAATAATTGTAACCAAGATAGGCAATGATACCGACAAGGAGTCCGGCAACTGTAGTGATCATTGCCGTGTAAATACCCGATGACAAAAGCTTTGGGCTAACAGTTCCCTCTTCCTGTGCAATCGAAATAAAAGCTTCTACCATACCTATTACCGTGCCCAGGAAACCCATCATCGGAGCTGCTCCTGAGATAGTCGCTAAAATTGATAAGTTCTTCTCAAGTTTGAACAATTCTAATTTTCCCACATTCTCGATAGAAGCCTCGATATTTTTAAGCGGGCTACCAATTCTGGAAATTCCCTTCTCAATCATTCTAGCCACTGGTGTATCAAATTGAGCACAGGTTATCTTTGCCCCATTAATGTCGCCCCGCTGAACTAACTCTTTGATTTTACCAATAAAAGAATCTGGGCTTTGATTGGCCTTATTGATAGTTAACACCCGCTCAACAAAGATGTAGATGGCAATTACAGAAGAGAGCAGGATTGGAATCATCAGGATACCTCCTGCTTTCGCTAGTTCTAAAATTGAAAGCGATTCATCGCTTGCTACAACTTCGGCAGAAGTGGTTACAATTTGTGCTAAGGTCATCGTTTAAAAAATGTTAGGTCGAAAAAAATACAAGAATCAGACCAATCTAAAAAAGACAATGAAATCCAGCATTGACAAATCAATCCTGGCTTATCTACTTCAATATTTTATTACCCACAAAGCGCTTCCGTATTCTGCCTTTGCTGCATCCGCATTGGTCTGAGCCAAAGCAAATGTATCATGGTCAGCTATTGCCATTCGGTAAAATTTAACTTTACCAAAAGGAGGAATAATCTTGGTGCTTATCCCTTTGGCACTCAATTTCCTGGCATAGTCCATAATCAGGTCGTCATCTACATTGCTG
>JANNRV010000194.1:0-5774 GCA_031401775.1 Bacteroidia bacterium
CTTTAAAAAGGTGGCCTGCATGTAAAAGCTTGTCTACCAGGGTAGTTTTGCCGTGGTCAACGTGTGCGATAATCGCGATATTCCTAATTTTTTGAACGTCCATAACCCTTGTCCTTGTCCTCGATTTTATTTAAGGGCGCAAAGATAGGATTTTAAGTCAAGAGTCCATGTGCTAAATGAACTCAAATGTGCCCATCACGATATTCAGCTGAAAGAAATTGAAGAGGATGTTGACTTGCTTTCTTTTCTTCCATTCCTGGATTTAATTTAAGTTTTGATGGACACTTTCTAGCTCCTAAACCGAAGGAAAGTACCCATGGGCAAATCCCTGCCATTCTTTGAGGAGAGGAAAAATTCACCGTATTCAGGGTCTTTAATTTCGAAGTGTGTTTTGGCAACATTCAGTCCAACGATCGCAGAAAGCCCTACCGCATACATGGAGAGAATAAAAAACGAATTCTTAGGCTCCAACAATTGGCTGCTTAGTTGAATCAATTCATTGAGCTTTTCTTGAAGGGTCCACTTCTCTCCTTCCGGCCCACGACCATAAGGAGGAGGGTCCATAATAATGCCGTTGTATTTATTCCCACGCTTTACCTCCCGCTTCACATACTTCAAGGCATCTTCATACACCCAGCGAATATCGGTGAGTTCATTCAACTGCATGTTTTGATTGGCCCAATTTAATCCGGGACGGGAGGCATCTACATGGACAACATCAGCACCGGCACTCTTCGCAACAACAGATGCTGCTCCTGTGTAGGCAAATAAATTTAACACTTTCGGTTTACTAAGATTCCAACTTCTGATGGTATCAAAAATAAAATTCCAGTTCTCTCCTTGCTCCGGAAAAAGTCCGACATGACCAAATCCTGTAAGTGCCAAACGTAGAGAAATTTTTAAATCGTTATACCGATAATTTATTTGCCAGCTCTCCGGCATACCCGGATTTCTGCTCCAGCCACCTTTGACTTCGTCTGTAAAACGAAAATTATCGCTTTGCTCACGAGCAAATCTTGCTGTTGTGAGTTTCTTCCATTCTGCTTCACTCAACACCCTTTGCCAAATTGCCTGAGGTTCCGGTCGGGCAAGTACGTACTTCCCAAAACGCTCCAACTTTTCAAAATCACCGGAGTCAATCAATTCATAATCTTGCCAGGAAGTAGGACTCAATAATTTCATGGCGGTAAAGATAGATTAAGGATTCAAGGTTTAAAATTCAAGATTAAAAACGCACGGCATTCATATTTAAATCGGTTTAATAGAAATCTTGACTATTGAATCTGTAATTTTGACTATGCACTTCCTGATCACGAGCACGCAAAACCCAAAAATCAAAAGCCTGCTGGCGTTAGAGAAGCCAAGGGAAAGGAGAAAACAGCAACTCTTTATTGTGGAAGGAGCTAAGGAAATAAAGCTTGCGCTGGAAGCGGGCTATAAAATCGGTAATATTTTTTTCTGCGAAGAGATTATCAATCCGGATGAGGCTGAGTTCATTCTTCAACAGGATAAACTTCTCATTCCTGTTTCCAAGGAAGTCTTTGATAAAATTGCCATCCGTGAGAGCACAGGTGGCATGATCGCGGTCGCTGAGCAGAAGGCTCATGAGCTTCATCAAATTCAGCTGAGTAAGCTTCCCTTGATTCTCATTCTTGAAGGAGTAGAGAAGCCCGGCAACTTGGGTGCTATTTTAAGAACAGCCGATGCCGCAGGGGTTGATGCGGTAATTATCTGTGATCCACAAACGGATTTTTATAATCCTAATGTCGTCAGATCCAGTGTGGGCTGTGTCTTCACCAAACAGATAGCTTCTGCTACTTCAAAAGATACCATTGATTGGTTGAGGAAAAATAAGATCACTATTTATTGCACTTACCTGAAAGCTTCGCAACCTTATCATAAGGTAGATTATACCAGGGCGAGTGCCATTGTGATGGGTACCGAAGCAACTGGACTCTCTGATGAATGGGTGAAAAATTCTGATGCTAACATTATTATCCCGATGCAGGGCAAAATCGATTCGATGAATGTATCTACTTCTGCCGCAGTAGTTGTGTTTGAAGCCTGTCGCCAGCGAGGATTCGAGCAGAACTAATCGCTAATTTTTATTAAGCCCCGGCTCTCGTTGTAGAAATTCATCGTATAACAGAGTTTGGCGACTCACCATCGGCATCATCCATCCTTCAATAAAAACATGGCTAACCTGTGTTTTGGTTTCAAAAATATCTCCGTTACATACAAAGACGTTTGCTAATTTTCCAACTTCAATAGATCCCAGTCGGTCACTGACACCAAACAGTTCGGCAGGAACAATGGTAATTGCTTTCAACGCATCTTCCTTATTCATTCCATACGCCACCGCAAAACCAGCGTGGTAGGGAAGGTTGCGATAGTTTCCATTGCCATCTTCATCCGAACGAATAGCAACCTTAACACCAGCTTTCTTCATCATCCCAGGGTTGGTGTAAATCTGATCGTAGCGATCATAGTCCCGATTGGGAATGGCGATAACCGGACCCGTAATCACAGGGATGCTGGCCTTTGCCAATGCCTCCGCTTCGCGCCAGCCATCTGTAACTCCTGTAAAAATTACGTTCTTAACTTTTTGCTCACTCACCCATTTTAATGCAGCTTGAATATCCTTCTGCGCATTGACCTCAATCATCAACGGAATCTTGCCTCGGACAACCGGAAGCAGTGCCTCCATTTCGGGATAATAACCAAGCCCTTTTCCCCTTGTCGCTGAATCCAGTTTGTGGTACTGCAGGGCTCTCTCCCAAACTTCATTAAGTTGCTTCAATGCTTTCTCTGACGCTTTCTTAATTTCATCATCGGTTCTTCGATCAAAAAAACCTTTACGGCCTGTGTTTGGAAAATTCACTTTTATTCCTTCGAAACCTGCATACATCTGACTAGCAGTATAGCCATGAAGATTAATCAGTGCAGCTGTACCTGGTAACAAACCTCCATCGGGAACGGTGAGCACCGTAGTGACACCACTAATTCGTGTTATCGGTATCACGGTGGCATTAGGATTGATAGCAGTAAGCGCCTTCATCTGCGGGTTGATTTCGCCTAATTCCGTTACATCCGTTGCCGTGGGAATATTTCCAATCTCAAGAAGACCTACTTTCGTTCCTCCATCAATCATACCTGGATAAATTCGTGATCCATTGCAATTGATCACTTCAGCTCCGGGAGGAATTGTTACATTGGTTCCAACGGCTGTAATCTTCCCATTACTTATAATCAAGGTTCCGTTTGCTATCGTTCCCTGCGTGACGGTTTCTATGGTACCATTGACCAAAGCAAATGTTCCATACTTTGCTTTTGGAGATTGTGCTTCAACTTTCACAATGATTACACAGGTGAGCGCAACTGCAAGTCCGTATATCAATTGAATTTTCTTCATGCCATTTTTTAATTTAAATCCGTATCAAAAGACCCAAACAAAAGCTCTGTGCCTCGCATACAATTATCATGATCGTGCCCGCCTTTGTGCAACGTCACATCCAGCACTTCTTTAGGATCGGCAAATAATCGCATATCGGCCTGATCTTTTTCTCGATCAAAACGTACGATGCCATCCACCAATGTTACCTGCGGTACCCCATAAATAGACAACGGATGATTCTTAAAAATCACTAAGTCCCCGTCCTTGCCTATTTCAATTGAGCCAACCCGATTTTCAATACCTAATTGTTTAGCTGGATTGATTGTAATCAGTGACAAGGCTTCCTCATCGCTTAGGCCTCCATACTTTTGGGTCTTGCCTGCTTCATGATACAGGTGGCGTATCAAGTCCGGTGAGTCGGAATTAATAGAGGTAATGACTCCATTCCTCACTAAAATGGCCGCATTGTATGCCGTTGAAAAGTAAACCTCCAACTTATACTGCCACCAATCTGCAAACACAGAAGCCATTGCCCCAGCAGCAGCAATCTCGGGAGCTACTTTAAATCCTTCATTTGTATGTTGGAAAACCAATTTCTTTATTCCAAATTCCTTGCACACATTCAGCATCATATTAATTTCATCGGCCCTATAGCTGTGGCAATGCAAAATAATCTTTCCTTTTAAAATATCTCCTAAGGTTTCATACCGATAGCTGTAGGCTGGTGGTGCGCTACGAAATCCTTTCACCAATCTATTTTTATTGTAGGTATCCCATTTTTCAGTGTAAGCCTTTGCCTCCGTAAATGCTGCGCGAATGACAAACTCCACCCCCATTCTGGTTTGTGGTTGAAGTCCGTCTCTTCTCCCATGTGAAGTTGGGTTTTCACCCAAAGCAAATTTTATGGTGCGAGGGGCGCGTTCCATTTTCATCACCTCCGGATCATAGGTGCCATAGCGATGCTTGATGGTTATGGATTGTCCCCCAATTGAATTGGCTGATCCATGCAGTGCATGAGAAACCGTACAGCCTCCTGCCAAAGCCCGGTAGATAATTACTTGAAAAGGATTGATCGCATCTGCGGTTGAAACTTCAGGCGTAATCGCGTTTGTGCCCTCATTGATAGCATCCAAGCCAATATGTGAGTGTGCGTCAATAATCCCCGGCATTACGTAAAGTCCACCAGCATCAATCACTTTAACTCCGGCAGGCACTGTAATGTTCTTTCCAATCGCGCTGATCTTACCGTCCTTCACCAGCACATCTGTACCCTCAAGTATTCCTTTAGTTATGGTAAGTACCGTCCCATTTTTAATGAGCACATTACCGCGTTCTGTCTGTGCCCAAGTAGGGAAAGAAAAGGAAACTAAAATAATCAACAAAAATATTTTTCTCATGGGATATGAAATTTGAATCTTACTTTTTTGGATCTCTCATTCCTTCGATTGGAAAACTACCCAATTGTCCGGCTGTCGCTGTGCCTTTAAAACTATCGCCTTCTACCTTCGCCTCCACTTCAATGTTCAACGGTTGCCCGCCAAAATTCAACGCATACTTATAACTAAGCATATTCCCATCCAGGCTCACGTCTTTAAGATCGACCGGAGCAGGAAGATTTCCCCCTGAGATGGTCCCTGAATAGCCACTCCCGTCTTTTTTAAAGATCAACTTCCCTTCATTATTCCCTTGCGGTGTTTGAGCCACGGTAGACCAATTCCCCTCAATTTCTACTTTACCATTGCTATCCGACTTTTTAGTTTCTTTCAAATCTATGGTGTAAAGAACTCCGTCAACAAATACATAGCGGACTTTAGTTTTCTCATTAAAATAGGATTTATCGCTGATCACAAGATTTGCCATTTTACCATTATCAATTGTTCCCAATCTGTCGGATAGACCAAGAAGTTGTGCTGGGATCGTTGTCAATGCAGCAAGGGCCGCATCTTCGCTTAAGCCTGCTGAGATCATTCTGCGCAAGTTGGACTGAATATCTTTTGACTTCGCACTCATAGTAGAAAAACCAAATGATATTCCTGCTTTTTGAAAGTTGGCAGCCTGACTTGTATAATTGGCAATGGCTTCAATTTTCCTTTTATCCAGAGCTTCCTTTTCCATTTGGGCAGCCGTCTTCGTTGAACCAACAACTTCCTCTTTCTTTTCTTTAGTGTCTTTTTTCAATTCTTCAGGAAGGTCAAGTGACAGAAATACTTTTGCTCCAGATGATTTTATTTTATTGATTATCGGCCAGCCTTCTTTCACATCGGTAATGATCAACGAGAATCCTAAATCATTTTTTAAAGCGAATACCCGGTGTATATCCAACAATTTTTCGGTCTTAAAAAGAACAGGTAATTTTTGATCAATCACCGGATAAAAAGCT
>JANNRV010000195.1:0-17708 GCA_031401775.1 Bacteroidia bacterium
GAAAGGCTCCGTATGAATGCCGTTGTTTACATAGGTGCTGTAAGCGCCAACCATTTCATACAATGAAACATCGCTTACGCCAAGGCAAAGAGAAGGAACAGCGTCGAGTTCACTTTCAATCCCGACACGATGTGCAAATTCAACTACATTCTCAGGGCCTAGTGATTGTAACATCTGAGCTGTGATTGAATTAACGGATCGGGCCATCGCCTGACGTATCGTCATTTCTTCACCATTTCCCCGGGTGCCATTAGCATTCATTGGATACCAGTTTCCACCCGGAACTTTAAAGCTTGGAGAAATATCTTTAAGAGGGTGGCAAGGGGAATACCCTGACTCCATCGCAAGGCCATATACAAATGGTTTAAATGTAGAACCAGGTTGACGAGTTCCTTGCTTAACGTGATCATACTTAAAGTATTTGTGATTGATACCGCCTACCCAAGCTTTAATGTATCCGGTAGCTGGATCCATTGACATCATTCCTGTTTGAAGAAAACGCTTATAGTAATTCAAGGAATCAATGCTGCTGAATAGGGTATCTTTTTCTCCGTCCCAGGTGAAAATGGTCATGGGCTTTTTAAGTCGCAGCATTATCTTCAATGAGTCTGACTTCTCTCCGTACTTTTCTGCTAGTGCTTTATACGCATCCGTCTGCTTGATGCGCTTGGCTAAAAAATCTTTTATCTCTTGCCCATTCTCGTCAACCCACGGATTGCGGTTGCGCTTGCTCCACTCATCGTAAAAGGTGCCCTGTAGCGTCTTCATATGCTCCGCGACTGCTTCTTCGGCATAGCGTTGCATGCGACTGTCAATCGTGGTATAAATTTTTAAGCCGGAATTCCAAAGGTCAATGCCTTTGTCCTTGCAATAGCCCATGAGAAAATTGCCGGCCACAGTCCTGAAATAAGTTGCTAATCCCTGATTTTGATTTTGAACACTGTAATCCAGTTCGATCGGTATGGCTTTAATGGAATCGTACTGTTCTTTGGTTTTTAATTTATAGCCATGCTTATAGACTTTGAATAAGACTTCGTTACGTTTTTCAAGAGCATTGTTAGGATTTCTTTTTGGATTGAAAAAGGAAGGAGCTTGAAGCAAACCTACCAGCACAGCAGACTCCTGCAAGTTGAGACTGTCGGGTTCTTTATTAAAATAAGTTTCTGAAGCCACTTTTATTCCAAAAGAGTTGCTGCCGAAGTCTGCGGTGTTCAAGTACATAGCAATGATTTCATCTTTCATGAAATTCTCCTCCAAATTGATGGAGATGATCCATTCTTTTGTTTTTTGAATCACGCGCTTTGGGATTCTGCCCAATCGCGCGAAACCACCATCCAGACTTCGATCCGGATTCATTGTATAGAGATTCTTTGCCAACTGTTGGGTGATCGTGCTACCACCTCCTTGGGGATTTAAGGTAAGTAATCCAAAGACTACTCTCAGGTAAGCCGGGAGATCTAAACCCGAATGATTATAGAACCGATGATCTTCTGAAATCAACAACGTATTTTTAAGATCATCTGAAAGTTCATCAAAGGAAACCTGGCTGCGGTTGTATCTAAAATATCGCCCTAGCGAAACACCATCAGCCGAAATCAATTCAGAGGAAAGATCGTTTTTGGGATTCTCCACTTCCCGAATGCTGGGCATGGGTCCGTATAATCCAAAAAGATCGATGCTTACAGTGTAGATGTACAGCGGGAAGCCAACAATAAAACAGAAGAAAGCAATCCAAACATACTTGATGGTCTTTTGAAGCCAGGGCCTTTTGATGGCGAGCAGACTACTGATTTTCCTTTTTATAGTTTCTATCAAAGAAGGTAAGGTACTCATCCAGTGCTTTTGTTCGGTAAAAGAGATCGAAGTTGACTTTTGTTATTACAAAGTTATAGAAATTATAACTCGAAAATGGCTTTAATAAAGCTGCGCGGGAATTAAACGAGTCGAAGTAATTCATCGCTTCTTCACGGTTTGGTAAGCCGATCACAAATGTGATGGCATATTCTTCGGTGAAGATCAGGTTGGTACTTTTCAATTTCTTATCGTTGAATTGAGAATCGTTGAATTTTTCCAATGCATCCGAAACAGGGGTAGCAATCTTGTCACTAATTTTATAAACCGTTACAAAATAATGAGGATCGTTATTGGTGATGACAAACCGTATTCCTCTGGCTTTTTCAATTTTCTCTTGCAACGTTTTAAAGGAAGAGAGCAATTGTTCCGCATAAGGCGTTACCGTAACATCAGGATACTTTTTTACAAATTCCCCTAATTCGTATTGGTACCTCGAAATGTCTTCTGTTTTGCCCGTGATTAGAATCTGTAGAAGTTGAAGTTGAGGAGTGAAAGCGGTTTCACCAACTTGCAATGCCTGCTTTATTTTTTCCTGAGAGGCACGCAAGTTACCGAGTTGATAATCTGCATAAGCTTCTTTGTAAATTAGCTTTTGCTTTTCTGCCGCCACACTCGTCTCTTTAAGATAGTCTGGATTTATTAGGATGCGCGTAAAGGTAGAGTTAGGGTGTTTATCTTTTAAGCGTTGTGCGTAGTGTTGGGCAACTACATCATTTTTTTCTCTACTGATGAGATAGAGTTTGTAAAGCACTTCAGGTTCAAGTTCGCTTTCCGGGAAACGTGTGAGCAGGGTTTGGTAAGATTGCGCAGCATTCTCTTTTTCTTCTAATTGGAAATAGTAGAGATCGCCCAATTTGAAATAGGCTTCTTCAACCTTAGCCAATGCATCTTGTTTTTGTTTTTCAGTTTTTGGAAGTTGATTAAAAATCTTCCCTGCTTCATCGCTCGATTTCTCAGATTTTGTCTCCGCCACTTCAGTTTCCTTGCCTTTCTGGTCAGACTCAGAATTGCCCTTTGACGCTGTTATCGTTCCTGTTTTATTGGATCGTCTCCAATTATCTTCAAGTGAAATGTTCCCCCAGATTCGTTGGAACTCAGTCTGCCCTATTCCAACGGCAGATAAATTTCCAAAATACCAATCTGTGGTGGACGTGGATTCTTGATTAAAGAAAGGATTGTTACCTGAATTTCCGCCACCCTTGCTTTCTAACTTCTTCTTTTTCTTTTGAAGGACTTCTTCTGCTTGCTTTTGAGAAGCAAAGACAGAATCCAACTGACTCCTTAACGTCAACGAGTCCATTGATGCCATCATCAGCAAACTATCTTGCCAAACGATAGTTTCAGTATACTTTACAAAATCACCCAGAACTTCCTGACGTTTCTTGATAGCGGAATAGCCTTCAAATTCTTTTGGCAAAGAATTAATGGCACTATCATAGTAGGCTTTAGCGAGGCTGTACTTTTTTACAGAATCAAAGTACAGTTGTCCTGCGCGAAGAAATGAGCTTCCTTGAATTCGTTTATTCGTTCCGGCATGCGCAGAAAGTTTATAGTTATCAATCGCCTCGTTGACATTACCCTGTTTGCGTTCAAACTCTCCCATCTCATAATAAATCTTATCCTTGAATTCACTATTTTTTGTATCCGTAAGTAGTTTATTAAACTGCTTGCGAATGGTGCGCACATCACCTTTGTCTTGGAGGCGTGCCACTTGAGCCATATTCAGGCGTGCATAGAAATCAATTTCGTAATCCGGATTGGTGCCTAGGCATTTTCTATAATAATTGTACGCTTCTGAGGTGAAGCCCAGGCTTTGGTAGACTTGTCCAACGATAAAATAAATTCTTCCTTTCCGGTCTTTTTTAACAAGCAGCGTATCTGCGGAGGTCAGGTTTCGCACCATGTTATCATAATCTCCCCGCAATTGGTAGAAATAGGCCTTTTCCAGGTATAATTTTTTTTTATTGGGTTTCTCTAACTTTTCTTTTTCCAGAAAAAGGAAGACCTCTTCCGCTCGCTCATAATCACCTTGCTCAATAAATGTTCTTAGTAGATGGAGTAAAGCAATGTGGCGAGTAGTGGGATCGGTACTTTTTGTATTGACATATTTGAAAGTTTGGATAGCATTTTGAAAATCGCAGCTATAGAGCCTTGCTAACCCTACCTGAATATAGTCATCATCTACCCATTGACTATTAGGATGTCGTTGAATAGAGATGGAAGCCATCTTAATAATCTCTTCAGTATCTTTTGCATAACTCTTGGCGAGGGTTGTATCTAACTTAGGAAACAGGCGAAGAATCTGATTAGGGTCATCATCAAGACTTTTAAGAACGATCTTTTCTACTTCCAGCGTTTTTTCAAGTGCATAAAAGTATCCATTGTAATGCGCGGTGGCGTTATGATAAATGTTAGCTGTCACCGTGTTTTGATTGGAGGAACAACCAGACCAAAGTGTCATACAGAGCAATCCAATGACCAAAAAAATGAAATGAATCTTTGAACTCAATGAATTAACCAATTTGAAGTACAAACGTAAAAAACAGATATTCAATATTATAATTAAGCAGAATATCTAATTTTACCAAAATTTCACAACGATTTGAAGCCCAAGAAGACATTATCAGAGCGCCTAAGCACAAAATACCAATTGGTCATCCGCAATGAGGAGAATCTGGCCGAGAAGACCACCATTGGTTTTACCTATGCCAAAGTGTTGGTGCTTTCCATTTCCATATTCCTGCTACTCTTCATATTAAGTCTTTTTCTTTCGAAAACGCTACTGGCAAAATGGTTTGATCCCAAGCATGCGCAGATGGAAGCCAACAAAAAACTTTACGAGCTGGCTTTGCAGGTTGATTCATTGGCTGTTGAAGTGGATCGGAAGGACAACTTCATTCAAAATTTTCAACGAATACTCAGCGGAGATACATCAACTGGATTTGTTGATCCAGCGATAGAACTTAAAGGTGAAGTAAAACCAGCATCGGCTGTTGGAAATTTAAAACTTGCTCCATCGGATTCTCAGTTTAGAAAAGACTTTGAGCAAACGGAGCTGTCACGAATTACGCTCACGAACAGCAAGAATAGAGAACTACAAGAGACCTTCTTCTTCTCTCCTATTACCGGGTTGGTCTCTGACAAATATGACTTGAAGAAAGGACATTATGGGTTAGACATTGTGGCCAAAGCCAATGAACCGGTAAAATGCATTGCCGATGGAACTGTGATTATAGCCTCCTGGACGCAGGATTCAGGCTATGTTATCGGCATCCAGCATAGGGGCAACATCATCTCACTATACAAACACAATGCTGAACTGTTAAAAAAAGTTGGTAGTTTTGTGAATGCTGGTGAAATAATCTCTATAGTTGGCAACAGTGGAGAGATGACCGATGGGCCTCATTTACATTTTGAATTGTGGTACAATGGCAATCCGCTGAATCCGGAAGAGTTTGTAACATTTTAAATTTTTTAAACTATGCTAACCTCAAAAGAGCAAAAAAGAGCTGCTGAAGAAATTAGTAATTCCAGTAACGTCATTGGAAAGGGTACCATGTTGGAAGGTAATATTGAGACCTTCGGCAATATCCGTATAGAAGGAAAAGTGATTGGCAATATTAAATCTAAATCCAAGATTGCCTTGGGCCATAGCAGTCATGTGGAAGGGAACATTACGGCACAGAATGCAGATATTGAGGGCGAAGTGAAAGGCAGACTGGAGATTGCTGAAATGCTTGTACTGAAGTCAACCGCAGTGGTTCATGGAGATATCATTACAGGGAAACTAGTTGTTGAGCCAGGTGCTGTATTTAATGGAACTTGCAAGATGGGTGCTATCGTAAAAGAAATTAAACTAGGTGAGAATGGAGCCCGCATCCACCGACCCGAAGAAGCCAAAGCACTATCATAATTCGTACCTCAAGTATGCCGGGCTGGGGTTACAGATGGTAGGAGTCATTGGATTTTCTGCATGGCTTGGCATTCAACTTGATCAGTATTTGAGACTAACATTCCCTGCATTCTTGCTTTCCTTCGTTTTCCTTGCCTTCACTGCTGTGATGGTGCAACTCTATCGTTCGGCCAATAAAGAATAAAACGTGCTTAGGTTTTTTATAGCCACGGTTCTCCTGACACTCACTCTTTTTGTTGCACTCTATGTTGCGCAATCCCAGAAATGGATAGCTTCATTCCCGTCTTTCGCTTTGGAGATTTTGTTTTTTTTGGCAAGTTCAACACTAATTATTTTTTATATCTTAATAAGGAGAAACGAGCCCGAATCCTTCACACAATCCTATCTGCTTTCCATTGCATTGAAGATCCTGGTCTACGGAGCTTTTATCTTTATTCTGATTTTCATGGATTCTTCAGGGGCTACCTTAAATACGGCTTTTTTTATCGCCTCCTATGTCCTCTTTACAGCCTTGGAAGTGACATTTCTTTTCAAGAGCAAAAACGGGTAAATACCCTGTTTTCAGGCCCGGAAAGTTTTTAACCGTAATCATGCAATAGAATTTCTATTGCATGATTTGACGAATGAAAATCACCACGTTACACTTAATGCTATAGCAACCCTTTCGGTGATTTTCATTGTCAAGGTTAACCCCTGACAATCCTGACGTTTACAGTCAGGATTCGTCAGTTATTGAGTTGTGACTTAATCCTAAAGAATAATCCGGGGTTAAAACATTTTGTTTTGGGCTATTAATCAATACTTTTGCAGTCGATTTATAAAGACTGCGTACGTCCCCGATGAAAAGCCACCTTGCGACCCGGAAATCAATTTTTTTAGCCTTTTTATTGGCATTGTCTGTAAGCGTATTTAACCCCGCTCTGGCTAATCAGGAAGAGGGTCATGAGGGTGAAAAAAAAGAACTGAATGTAAGCGAAGTCATCATCGAGCACGTGCTCGACAACCATGTTTGGCACTTAACCGATGGCTTGGTTATTCCCCTCCCGGTTATCATTTATTCGGAGGAGAAAGGAATGGATTTTTTCTCTTCTGGCAATTTCTATGAGCATCATCAACCCGTAGAATACAATGGGTATAAACTGGAACACAATCGTATTTACCTTGTAGATAGTAACAAGGCGGTATGGGACTTTTCTATTACAAAAAATGTATTGATGCTTTTTATCAATGCATTTCTTTTGATAGCCGTCCTTCTTACCGTAGCCAAAGCATATAAGAAAAATAAAGGTGGAGCGCCTAAGGGCATACAGTCCTTTATTGAGCCGGTAGTGCTTTTCGTAAAGGATGAGATTGTGAAACCTAATATTGGGCCTAAGTATGAAAAGTATCTTCCCTATTTGTTAACCCTTTTCTTTTTTATCCTCTTCGGAAATCTTTTGGGGTTATTGCCAGGCGCTGCTAACCTCACCGGAAATATAGCTGTGACAGCCACGCTTGCCGTCTTTACTTTCCTGATCACTAATATCAGTGGCAATAAAAATTATTGGATGCACATTTTATGGACTCCAGGGGTTCCTTTGCCCTTGCGTATTATTATACTTCCAGTTGAAATCATTGGAATATTTACAAAGCCATTTTCGTTGATGATTCGTTTGTTCGCGGCTGTCACAGCCGGACATATTGTATTGTTAAGTCTGGTGTGCCTGACATTCATTTTTAACAGCTGGGTAGTAGGAGTTGGTTCATCCATTTTTGTTTTGTTTATCAGCCTGATCGAATTGTTAGTGGCAGGGATTCAGGCCTACGTGTTTACATTGTTCTCTTCGCTCTACATAGGGATGGCAGTAGAGGAGCATGAACACGATCATTAAAAAAGATAGTGATGTAGGAAACTACATTTTAGATACTCCGGGATAAGCTCGGATTTTGTTTCACTTAATATTTTAAAGCTATGTTATTTTCTCTTTTACTAGACATCAGCTACGCAATCATGGGTGCTGGTATTGGCGCTGGTCTTGCTGCAATAGGCGCAGGAATCGGAGTAGGCCGTATTGGTGGCTCAGCGATGGAAGCTATGGCGCGTCAACCTGAATCTGCAAATAAATTGCAAGGTTCCATGTTGATCATCGCAGCTCTTGTCGAAGTGGCTGCGCTTTTCGCACTTGTTATTTGTTTCTTGATTTCAAACAAGACAGCGTAAGCATTGAAGACTCGCCCGAACAATGGGTTCGGGCAAGTTTTTTTAATTAAGTGGAGATCAAATAGAATATTGATTTTTAAAGAATATACCTATGGAGTTATTGACACCCGGCACCGGCCTTCTCTTCTGGCAAGTTGTTGTTTTTGCTGCTTTGTTTTTTTTGTTATCAAAGATGGCATGGAAACCTATTCTTGCCTCCCTGAAGGAAAGGGAGACTTCAATCCAAACTGCCTTGGATTCAGCCGAGAAAGCAAAATTAGAAATGGCTTCGTTGAAGTCTGACAATGAGAAACTTTTAAAAGAAGCACGGGAAGAAAGAGATAAAATTTTGCGTGATGCCCGAGAAGCTGCCAGCCGCTTTCACGATCAGGCTCAGACAGATGCTAAGAAAAATGCGGACCGAATTGTAGAAGATGCAAAAGCGGTAATTAATATCGAGAAGCAGGCTGCGATGCGTGATGTGCGAGCTCAAGTGGCAGCCTTCTCGCTTGAAATAGCCGAAAAATTGATCAAGAAAAACCTTTCTGATGATAAGTCTCAAAAGGATCTTGCTGATACGTTTATCAAAGATTTAAAACTGAATTAGTTACATGGCCGACTTACGAGTAGCATCGCGGTACGTTAAATCACTTCTTGGCCTTGCGGTAGAGCAAGGTGTTTTAGAGGCGGTGCACAAGGACATGCTTCTCTTTTCGAAAGTGTTAAAGGAGAATCGGGATTTCAGTGTAATGATTAAAAGCCCTGTAATCCGTCACGAGAAGAAAAGGGCTATACTGGAGAAGATTTTTTCCGGCAAGGTGGATAAACTCACCCTTGCCATCATGGATATCCTTACCAGAAAAAACCGTGAACCTTTGTTGCCTTCCATTGCCAGTGAGTTTCATAATGCCTACAATGCTTATAAGGGAATTGGCAAAGCGTACATCACTACTACTGTGCCGATGGATAATGAGTTGCGTCTGGCTGTAGAAGAGATTGTAAAAAAACTAAGCAAGACAAAACAAGTAGAAATTGAAGCTAAAGTTGATAAAAACCTTATCGGTGGATTTATCCTCAATGTAGGAGATCAACAAATAGACGCTTCCATAAAAAGTAAATTAAAATCACTGGAAGTAAGATTCAGTGAAAATCCATTTGTAAAAGAATTTTAACAACATAAATCATCAGGCTCCATGGCAGAGATCAGACCCGAAGAAGTATCAGCAATTTTACGTGAACAATTATCACAAGCCCGCACCAGTGCAGAATTGGAAGAGGTTGGAACAGTGTTAACCATTGGTGATGGAGTAGCACGTATCTACGGCCTTACCAAAGCACAGGCTGGAGAATTGCTCCAGT
This sequence comes from Bacteroidia bacterium, assembly GCA_031401775.1. GTDB lineage: Bacteria > Bacteroidota > Bacteroidia > Cytophagales > Cyclobacteriaceae > ELB16-189. The sequence continues at coordinate 9,306 of JANNRV010000195.1, forward strand.
TTGAAAACGGACTAAGAGCGCTTGTTCTTAACCTTGAAGAAGATAACGTGGGTGCAGTATTACTGGGTGAAGCTACCGGCATTAAAGAGGGCGCTGTCGTTAAGCGTACAGGCTTGATTGCATCAGTAAAAGTGGGAGACGGGGTATTGGGTCGTGTGGTGGATACATTGGCAAAACCTATTGATGGCAAGGGCCCACTAAAAGGAGAGCTTTATGAAATGCCATTGGAGCGTAAAGCGCCTGGTGTAATTTTCCGTCAACCCGTAAATGAACCGTTACAAACTGGAATTAAAGCAATTGATGCAATGATTCCCATCGGTCGTGGTCAACGCGAATTGATTATTGGTGATCGCCAGACCGGTAAAACTGCGGTTGCGATTGACACCATTATCAACCAGAAAGAATTTTATGAAAACGGTAAGTCTGTTTTCTGTATTTATGTTGCTATTGGTCAGAAAGCATCTACGGTAGCCGCTGTCGCTAATACCTTAGAGAAGGCTGGTGCGATGTCTTACACAGTGATCGTTTCTGCTTCTGCTTCAGATCCTGCGCCAATGCAATTCTTTGCGCCCTTTACCGGTGCAGCCATTGGCGAATTTTTCAGAGATACAGGCCGTCCTGCACTGGTGATTTATGATGACTTATCGAAACAGGCGGTTTCTTATCGCGAAGTTTCCTTGCTTTTGAGAAGACCTCCCGGAAGAGAAGCATATCCTGGTGATGTATTTTATTTGCACTCACGCCTGTTGGAACGCGCGGCTAAAATTATCAATGATGATTCTTTGGCTAAGCAAATGAATGACCTCCCTGCTTCTATCAAACATTTGGTAAAAGGAGGAGGATCACTAACGGCACTTCCCATTATTGAAACGCAGGCAAACGATGTATCGGCTTACATTCCAACCAACGTAATTTCAATTACGGATGGACAGATATTTTTGGAGACCAATTTATTCAACTCAGGTATCCGTCCAGCCATTAACGTAGGGATTTCTGTATCGCGTGTGGGGGGTGCGGCTCAGATTAAATCCATGAAGAAAGTAGCTGGAACACTAAAGCTGGATCAAGCACAGTTCCGTGAACTGGAAGCCTTTGCCAAATTCGGATCAGATCTTGATGCATCAACCAAACTGACTATTGAACGAGGTCGTAGAAATACGGAGGTACTCAAGCAGCCTCAGTACGCACCCGTTCCTGTTGAAGAACAAGTCGCAATGATCCTTGCTTCAACAAAAGGATACATTGATAAAGTACCGGTTCAAAAAGTAAAAGAGTTTGAAAAGGAATTCATTGATTTACTTCGTGCTCAAAATAAAAATGTATTGAATAATTTCCGCGCTGGTAAATTTGAAGATGCGGATGTGGAGACAGTAAAGAAAGTGGCTATCGAATTAGCAGCTAACTATTAATAGTGGATTCAGTAAATAGTTTATGGCAAGCTTAAAGGAAGTTAAAGTTAGGATCACTTCGGTGATGTCTACACAACAGATAACCAAAGCCATGAAAATGGTAGCGGCAGCGAAGTTGCGTAAATCACAAGAGAGGATATTTCAGATGCGTCCCTATGCAAAGAAATTAGCGGCTGTTCTTCAAAATCTTTCTAGTGCGGGGAGTGATGGCCCTAATTGGTATAGTGCTATCAAAGAGGAGAAGAAAATCTTAATTGTTGTCATTACTTCTGATCGAGGCCTTTGTGGATCGTTCAATGGTACGGTGATCAAAGCAGCTTTAAAGATCATAAGTGAAAATTACTCTGCACAGCAGAGCAAAGGCAATGTTGCAATTTTGCCTATTGGAAGAAAAGGGCTAGAATTTTTCGGCAAGAGGAATATGCCTTTGATAAAAAAATTCTCAACGCTATTTCAGAACCTTGCCTTTGCCAATGTAGGTGCTGCTGCTGACCATGTTATAGAAGCCTACCAAAAAGGTGAATTTGATAAAGTCGAAATTGTTTATAATGAATTTAAAAATGTAGCTACTCAGATCTTACGAGTAGAACAATTCCTTCCCATACTTCCTTCAACAGAGCATACTACAGAAACAGATTACCTCTACCAGCCTAATCGAGAAGAAATTATTACAGGTATCATACCGAAGTCCTTAAGGACGCAACTTTATAAAGCAGTGCTTGATTCCAATGCGGCAGAGAATGGAGCAAGAATGACGGCCATGGATAAGGCGACTGAAAATGCAGGTGAGTTGTTGAAAGACTTGAAACTTACCTACAACAGAACGCGTCAGGCTGCCATTACAAAAGAAATTCTTGAGATTGTGGCAGGAGCGGAAGCGCTGAAAACCAGCTAAGAGTATCAAGTACTTATTTCTAAAGTCGTTTTAATGCCTAGCGGTACATTACTATGAGATTGGCCTTAACTTTTGTTGCAATCCTCTTCCTTGCAAGTTGTACTGAAAAGAAATCATCGGAATCATCGAATGTTATCGATACTCCGGTAATGCCTCCGACACAATTGAATGCTGCTTTCTTAATTGTCGATGGGGTTTATAATTCAGAGTTGATTGCTCCCATGGATGTGCTCCATCACACTATTTTCCACTCAGATAAAGGTATTAAAGTCTTTACGGTGGCACCCGTCAATGATACGATCACTTCCTTTGAAGGATTAAAGATCATTCCTGATTTTTCTTTTCTGACAGATTCATTGCCCCGGATTGATATTCTGGTGGTACCAAGTGCTAAGAACAGCATGGGAAGTGATTTAGAGAATAAGGAGTTAATTGAATTTGTTCAAAAGACAGGTAAGCAAGCTTCTTACATCATGTCACTTTGCGATGGAGCATTTGTTTTAGCTAAAGCAGGCCTTCTTGATACCTACGAATGCACTACTTTTCCCGGGGATGTTGATAAATTCAAAAAAGCATATCCTGCACTAAAGGTACATGAAGGAATTAGTTTTGTCCATGACCGGAAGGCCATCACTTCAGCGGGAGGAGCAAAGTCGTACGATCCGGCACTCTACCTCGTTGAGCTCCTTTACGGGAAACCGGCAGCCGAAGGCATTGGTAAGGGCTTAGTCATAGATTGGAAACTAAGCGATATTAAATCCATCCGCACCCATCATTAAACTTCCGATTTTACTCATTTCCTTACGTCAGACAATAGGTATCATTTCAAACCTATACCTTCGTCTTGTATCTTCAGATAAGTGAATGAACTTGGGCCTTACACCTCAGCAAAGTATTATAGACAAGCTGCCAGCAGTAATTTTCGAGTACACATTTTTTGCGGATGGAAGCAGAGATTTTACTTACATCAGCCCTCGCTGCCTTGAAATTCTGGGTCTTGATCAGAAGATATTACTTCAGGGAATACATCCCATGGAAAAATTTATTCACCCGGACGATTGGGATTCGCTCCTTCAAAGTTCGGGAGAAATAATTGCCCACCAGAAAGAATGGAAATGGGAAGGCCGTGTCTATGCAAAGGACAATACAATTTGGGTCGAAGCAATAGGTGTGCCTACCCTGATGAAAGATGGCCGTGTAATCCTCAATGGGATAATCACCAACATTTCACAACGGAAAGCATTAGAGCAAAAGCAAGATGAGGCGGATAAGCGATATCGGGATTTGGTAGAGCAGATTCCATTAGCAATTGGAATTCATAAGCGAGGCATTCTGGTCTATGTCAATTCATATGCTGTGAAATTGTTGGGGGCTAATCATGTTGACGATTTACTGGGTAGAAGTGTTATGGATTTTATTCATCCGGATGATTTGGAATTGGCAGTCATACGGGTAAACAAGGTGTTGAGTGGTGAATCTGTCTCCGTAACAGAGGTGAAATATCTAAGACTGGACGGACAGATCATTAACGTAGAAGTTTCGTCTCATCCTTTCATGTTTGAAAATGAATTGGCAGTTCAGGTAATCGTAACAGATATTACCAGCAGAAAAAAGGCAGAAAAGGCCATTAGGAAAACAGAGAACCTTTTCACACAACTCTTTCAAAGTTCACCTATGGCAATTGTCATGCTCAATGAAATGGGGAAGGTGGTGCAAACGAATAAAGGGTTTGAAGATCTTTTTGGTTATACGCTACAGGAACTCGAAGGCAAAGAGTTGAATCAATTTATTGTTCCCGATTCATTGGAGGCTGAAGGTAATGACATCAATACATTAATTACCAGCTATCAGGTAATTCGATTGGAGACTAACCGCATCCGAAGAGACGGCAGTTTTTTATCCGTTATTATTTATGGTGTTCCCATTCGCCAGGATGATGCCACCATTGGGATATTTGGAATGTATATTGATATCACTAGGCAAAAACGGCTGGCAGAAGAATTGCAAATCAGAAATACAGAACTGGATAATTTTGTCTACAAGGTGTCTCATGATTTAAGAGCTCCGCTCTCCTCCATTCGAGGGTTGGTGAACCTGGCCCAATTGCCAGGCAACAATGACAACCTAAGAGATTACTTAAAATTGGTGGGGCAGAAAATTGAACAACTTGATCATTTTATTGGCGATGTGCTAAGCCATTCCAAAAACCTTAAGCTGGAATTAAAAGTGGGTATAGTTGATTTTCAAAAGATCGTGGAAAAAACATTTTCGGATTTAAGTTATCTGGACGGAACGGGAAAACTTCAAAAAGAGATTGCTATACAGGGCGATAATTTTTACGGGGATAGCTGGAGGATGGAGGAAATATTTAGAAACCTTGTTTCCAACGCGATCAAATACAGAAAGCTAGATGACACAATACCCAGAATTGCCATCGGCATTATGATCACTCGAAAAGCAGTGGAGATCAACTTTGGTGATAACGGGATTGGTATTGATCCTGTTAACCTTACAAAGATTTTTGACATGTTTTACCGGGCCAGTTTACAAAGCGATGGATCGGGCCTCGGCCTCTATATTGTGAAGAATGCTATTGATAAACTTGGTGGCCGTGTTACTGCACAGAGCCAACTTGGCCAGGGCACCACTTTTATGATTACTTTGCCCAACCAGTATCCGGAATAAATCTGTAATTTGGAAGTTTCGTTGGCTATGCAAATCAGAGAAGTAACCACTCCTCAGGATGTCCGTGAATTTATCAATCTGCCGATTCGGTTATATAACCATGTGCCTTTCTGGATACGGCCCTTAGATGTTGATGTTGAAAATGTTTTTGACCACGAAAAAAATAAAACCTTTCGACACGGAGAGTGTATTCGCTGGATAGTGTTAAACGATGCTAGCGAAACAATCGGTCGTGTAGCTGCTTTTATTGATCAGAAAACACTTAATAAAGGAAATGATCAGCCCACAGGGGGAATGGGTTTCTTTGAATGTATTGAAGATAGAGAATCTGCTTTTTTACTTTTTGATCAATGTAAGCAATGGCTCAAGGCTAGAAACGCTGAAGCTATGGACGGGCCGATCAATTTTGGAAACCGTGATCGCTGGTGGGGATTATTGATTGAGGGTTATAACCTTGAGCCGAATTATCAATGCAATTATAGTTTTCCCTACTACAAAGAGTTTTTTGAAGCCTACGGATTTCAGGTATATTTTTATCAATTGACGTATGGCCGTCCTATCATGGGAGCAATAGACGAACGATTAAAAGAGAAAGCGGACTTAATTGCCCGAGATACTAACTATAGATTTGCCTACCTACCTAAATCAGAGTGGAAAACTCTTCCTGAAAAAATTAGATATGTTTATAACAAGGCTTGGGCAAAACGGGGCGAGATTCCTGAGTTATCCGAACAGCAGGCAAAGCACCTGGTAAAACAAATGAAACCAATCATGGATGATAAACTCTTGTGGTTTGGCTATTACAAAGAAGAGCCCATTGCATTTTTCTTATCCCTTCCGGAAGTGAATCAGATTTTCAAATTTGTCAATGGAAAACTCAACTGGATTGGGAAGCTTAAGTTTGCCTGGCACACCTTGTTAAAGACAAACAAAAAAGCTTTTGGGATTCTCTTCGGTATTGTGCCAGCGCACCATGGGAAAGGAGTGGATGGAGCAATTATTGAAACCTTTCGCAAGATGGCTCAAACGAAAAGTTTTGCCTACCGTGACTACGAAATGAATTGGATTGGTGACTTTAATCCAAAAATGATGAGGGTAGTAGAACAAATTAATGCTCCTATTGTAAAGAGGCATGCAACCTACCGCAAGTTGTTTGATGAATCAAAACCTTTTAAGCGAATGCCCATCATTAATTAACCACACGATGCAAGAAGAAACAAAAGAACGATTTTTATTGAAAAACCTGGGGCGCGGTTTGCTTTGGTTCGCTTTCATCATCACAGTCTTTATTCTGATGGAATCCTACATCCAGGAGAATTTTAAATCTCACATTGATGTAATTCGTGACAATCCTACTATTTTATATGGCATCTATACTTTATCTGAAATAATTTTTGGCATTCTTCCCCCGGAATTATTTATGATGATCTGGATACTGGATGACATTGAGGTATCTGGATTTATCATCAATCTGGGAATACTTACTGTTATTTCGTATGCCGCGGGGATATTAGGATATTACATTGGCAAAAACTTTTCCAAGACGAAACTATATCAGGAAAGGATACGCGAAAAATATTTAAAGCAGTATGAGGGCAAACTCAAAACCTTTGGCGGTTATCTTGTTTTTGTAGGTGCAGTTACACCTGTTCCTTTCTCAGCTACGTGCATGCTAGCGGGTTCAGTTAATCTTAACTTCCGGGACTTCCTCCTTATTTGCATTACACGCATTGTGCGCTTTGCAGCATACGGGTGGATGGTTTGGTCCTTTCCACAGTGGTTTAATGGCTAAGCCCTCGGCCTTTGAGCTATAATCATTGATCGAACTCGTTTGCAAAAAAAATATTCTTACGGGAAACAGTCAAGTTGTGTGACCGAACTTGTATTTTGTGAGCCATGACGAACCCAACCCCCTTTGATAATTATTCGATTGTACCGGGTACATGGGATGAAATGTATCAACAGGGGAAAGTGCGCCAACCCTACCAAGGTGTTTACGATTTTTTAAGCCGTATTCCTCTTGATGAACTCAATAAGAAAGAAGAGTTGGCAAAACGACTTTTCATGAGTCAGGGGATTACGTTTACCGTATATTCCAGCGGAGAAGGTATTGAGAAGATTTTTCCCTTTGATATCATTCCCAGAATAATCACAGCTTCCGAATGGGATTTCGTTGAGCGTGGCATAAAGCAACGACTTCAGGCGTTGAATTTGTTTCTTAAAGATGTTTACCATGATCAATTCATTATCAAAGATGGAATCGTTCCTGTAGAACTCATTTATTCCTGTCCGCATTACTTGCGTGAGATGCAAAACGTGAATGTGCCTTTTGATATTTATGTTCACATTGCAGGAATAGATCTTATCCGCGATCAGGATGGCACCTTTTACATCTTAGAAGATAATCTTCGCACCCCTTCAGGAGTTTCTTATATGATTGAGAATAGGGAAATCACAAAGCGAATTTTTCCTGATCTGATTCCCCAAAATAATGTTCGTTCGGTAACGCAATACCCTAACATCCTTCATAAGAACCTCGTTTCTCTTTCACCACGACAAGTTGCCAATCCTACCGTGGTGTTGCTTACTCCCGGGATGTACAACTCAGCTTACTTCGAACATACTACGTTGGCGAGATTAATGGGAGTGGAATTGGTTGAAGGTCGGGACTTGGTGGTGGATAATCACCGCGTGTTTATGAAGACTACCGTGGGTCTTCAGCAGGTTGATGTCATTTACAGAAGAGTAGATGATCATTATTTAGATCCACTGGTTTTTAATCCGGATAGTGCTTTAGGTGTTTCTGGAATTTTATCGGCTTACCGAAAAGGGAATGTAGCTATTGTCAATGCCATTGGTAATGGAGTGGCAGACGATAAGGCGATCTATGTTTATGTACCTGAGATGATACGCTATTATCTTAATGAAGAGCCCTTATTAAAAAATGTGCCCACCTATCAATTGAGTAATCAGGATGAACAAAAGCACGTAATGAAAAACATTAGCAACATGGTGGTTAAGAAAACCAATGAATCAGGAGGTTATGGAATGCTGATGGGCCACATGGCAAGTGATAAAGAAATTGCGGATTATAAGGTGGAAATATTGAAAGACCCTCGGCAGTTTATTGCACAACCGGTAATAAGTTTGTCCTCTGCTCCATGTTATATTAATGGTAAAGCGCAGCCTCGCAGACTTGATTTGCGTCCTTTTGCCTTATGTGGTCCTCAGGGAATTGAGATTGTGCCGGGCGGACTTACAAGGGTTGCACTAAAAGAAGGTTCGTTAGTGGTGAACTCTTCACAAGGCGGTGGAAGTAAAGATACCTGGGTGTTATCGGATTAATTAAGTAAAACAAGTTACTGTTTAGTTTATGTTAAGTCGTGTTGCAGATTCGTTGTATTGGATGTCACG
>JANNRV010000196.1:0-18774 GCA_031401775.1 Bacteroidia bacterium
ACCACGGAAGCAATACTTCCATCAGCGTATTATACTCAGGAACAATGTCCGCGGCCATAGAAGGTGCTATTGAAGGAACCCCTGCGATTGGTTTTTCACTTTGCGATTATGGATCCGATCCGGATTTTACTCACACGCGAGAGCATATTAAAAAGATCGTGAAGCAGGTCTTAGAGAAAGGTTTGCCCAAAGGCGTTGCGTTAAATGTAAATTTTCCTCGTAAGAAGAGTGAGGCTATTAAAGGCATACGAATCTGCCGTCAAGCCAATGCGAAATGGGTAGAAGAGTTTGATCAACGATTTGATCCCAATCGCAGAAGATATTTTTGGATGACAGGCAGCTTTGTCAATTTTGATAAAGGAGAAGATAACGATGAATGGGCAATCGCCAATAATTATATTTCTGTTGTACCATGTCAGTTTGATCTTACGGCTCACCATGCTATCCCGCTACTCAACGATGATTGGGATATTTTAAATTGAGATTGCCGTTCAAATGGATTAAGTACCACTTTTCAGATTAACAATTCATTAACTCATTGCGCGCCAACTTACTGACCCATTTCCCGTACAGGTGAGGGGATGAAAAACCGTTTTTTAGTAATTCTTGTTTCAGTACTGTCTTTTGATCTGGCTCCTTTGGAGAGTTTAGGTCAGACAGAAAATAGCGAACCCACTTTACATATCAAGAGGAGTAAGGGCGCTATCCGCCTCGATGGTATGATGGATGAAGAGGCATGGCATCTGGCTGACTCAGCCATTAATTTTCATCAGCAATTCCCATTTGATTCTTCGTATGCGAAAGCAAAAACAGTGGTGCGTGCCACGTACGATGATGAGTTCATCTACTTTGCAGCCATCTGCTATAGCGATACCCCTGGAAAATTTGTCGTTCCTTCCTTGAGAAGAGATTTTAGAGGGCAGGGATTAGATTTGTTTGCCATCATCCTTGATACGTTTCAGGATGTAACGAATGCATTTACATTCGGCACTAATCCGGTAGGCGTTCAGCGAGAAGGTTTAGTGGCGGCAGGCGGAGCTGACTTTGAGCGGGCCGTTGACTTTAGCTGGGACAATAAATGGTACAATGCGGTAAAGATTCATCCCAATGCATGGATCGCAGAGTTTGCCATTCCCTTTAAGACGATTCGTTTCAAAGCAGGCGCGCGGGAGTGGAATATTAATTTCTTTCGACAGGACAGTCAAACGAATGAACGTTCACCATGGGCCAGAGTACCAAGGATATTTCCTGTCTTTGCGCTTAACTATCATGGTAAGTTGATTTGGGACGAACCATTGAAACACCCCGGCCCGAATATTTCTGTTATACCTTATGTAGCGCAACGTGCATCCAAAGACTTTTCATCCTCAATAGATGCTGACTCAAAATTTACCTTTGGTGGAGATGCAAAAATAGCGGTCTCTTCGTCACTTAATCTGGATGTTACGGTCAATCCTGATTTTTCAAATGTTGAAGTGGATCAGCAACAAACAAACCTCAACCGATTTGAATTGTTTTTTCCAGAACGCAGGCAATTCTTTCTGGAGAATCAGGATTTATTCGCAGATTTTGGCAGTCAGATCGTACGACCTTTTTTCTCCCGAAGGATTGGCCTTGCTCAAGATACCTCCACAGGACAGTATGTTCAAAATAGAATCCTTTTTGGCGCACGACTGAGTGGCAATATCAACAAGAAGTGGAGAGTAGGTGTGCTGAATATGCAAGGAGCGAAAGATGACAATATCAACTTACCGAGTTACAATTTCGGTGTGGCTACGGTTCAGCGAAGAGTGGGTACTAATTCAAACCTTCGGGGTATCGTAGTCAACAAACAGGATTTTGGTAATGCGCAAGACTATGATCGAACTGCCGGTCTGGATTATAATTATAGCTTTGATGATAACAAATATACGGGCAATGTTTTTTTTCACCAGCAATTTAAACCCAGCACAAAAGGAAAGGATTTAAGTTCAGAACAGTTTGGCCACGGCTTTAGCTTTAATTATAATACGCCCAGATTTTTTGTTACATGGGTTCATCAGGTGATCGGTAAAAACTATAAGCCGTCAGCAGGGTTTGTTCCACGAACCGGATATAAGCAGATCAATCCCATTGTAGGATATTTGTGGTACCCGAAGTCAAAAATTATTAATAACCATGGACCGGGCATTTATGCAGTAGCAACATGGGATGATGTGTATAAATTCTCTGATAGCGAAACGACTTTATTCTATCAACTCAATTTCCAGAGTGGGGCTCAGTTAAACATGGGCTTAAAGGAAACCTACACTAAGCTGACGTTCGCTTACGATCCTTCTGAATCGGAAGGACTTGAATTGATAGAGGGAAGTGACTACCGATACAAGAATTTTTGGTGGGAGTTTGGATCAAATCAACGGAAGAAATTTACGTATCGCTTCGAAGGAAGAATGGGACAGTATTATAACGGAAACCTTTATGCAATTAATGGATCATTAAGTTATCGGTTGCAGCCGTACGGTGTGTTTTCTGTAGATTATGATGTAAACAAGGTTCGACTACCGCAACCTTACAACAATGCTGATATCCTATTGATCGGCCCTCGTGTTGACTTAACCTTATCAAAAAGTTTATTTTGGACAACGACTGTTCAGTACAATAGCCAGTTCGATAATCTAAATATCAACTCACGACTTCAGTGGCGTTTCAAACCAGTATCGGATTTGTTTGTTGTTTATACGGACAACTACTTCTATGATTACCGAACAACAACCGAAAATTTCACACCTAAGAATAGAGCTATTGTCCTAAAGCTTACGTATTGGTTGAATTTGTAGCTACTTCAATTCGGATCGACATCAAACACAATTTTGACACTTCGATAAACTTTTTCCAAATGAATTTTATCATCGATTGTTTGTAACTGTAATTTTATTTCTGCGAGTCTGCCCATATCCCGGGGAATTTTCAAAAGAATGGACATCAGGTATTCATTTCTGATCTTAGAGATCATCGGCTCTCCGGGCCCCATCACTTTAATGCCTCTTAACGTAACTTTTGCCACTGTCGCAAATGCTTCTGCACTTTCTAAGCAAAGCTTCTTGTCCGTATGTTTAATCGTGATAGTAATAAGTCTGGTGAAGGGAGGATAGTTGTGTTCTTTACGATCGGCTATTTCAGATTGAATAAAACCAACAACATCATTGTTGATCACAAAGGAAAATAGTGGATGATTTGGATTTGAAGTCTGAATGATCACTGTTCCTTTCTTGGCTCTCCTCCCAGAGCGGCCGCTTACCTGTGTGGTAAGTTGGAACGCCCTTTCATGAGAACGAAAATCCGGGAAGTGCATCATTCTGTCCGCATCAAAAACACCAACCAAACTCACCTGATCAAAATCGAGCCCCTTCGTCACCATCTGTGTGCCGACAAGAATATCCGTCTCGCCTTGCTCAAACCCTTCAATGATATTTTCGTACCCTGATTTCGATCGTGTGGTGTCCAAATCCATTCGCTGCACTTTGGCATCGGGGAAAAAGAGTTTTAATTCTTCCTCCAACTTTTCGGTACCATAACCTAGTGTTTGGATTCTTTTGGAGGAGCAAGTCGGACATTGATTGGGGAGGTCTTCGCGATAACCGCAATAATGACAAATCATCGCATGACGATATTGATGATAAGTTAAACTCACGGCACAGTTAATGCACTTAGGTACCCAGGCGCAATCCTGACATTGAATCAAGGGTGAATACCCTCTTCGATTTTGAAACAATATGACTTGTTCTTTCTTTGAAATAGTTTCTTTAATCGCCTGCAACAAGTGACCGGTGAATTCGCCCTTGTTTGTTTTGCGCTGCTTTTCCAATGCCACGTTAGCAAATTCGATGGTGGGTAGCTGCGCCTCACCAAACCGCTCTCCAAGTGTGACTAATCCGTATTTTCCTTGTGTGGTTTGGTAATACGACTCAACAGAAGGAGTCGCGCTGCCGAGCAGGACTTTAGCGTGATGCAGTTGTGCCATTAGCATGGCTACATCGCGGGCATGATAGCGTGGGGCAGGATCATGTTGTTTGTAAGAGCTATCGTGTTCTTCATCGACAATAATTAATCCAAGATTATCGAACGGTAAGAATATAGAAGACCTTACACCCACCACAAACTTAAACTTCCCGATAAGAACACCATTCCAAACTTCGACACGCTCGTTGTCGGAAAACTTAGAGTGATAGACGGCCATGGTAGACCCAAAAATTTTCTTTAGGCGCTGAACAATTTGAGTAGTTAATGCAATTTCAGGAAGTAGGTACAATACTTGAGAGCCACCTTCCAACGCTTTTCGTATGAGGTCAATATAAATCTCTGTTTTTCCACTTCCGGTTATTCCATGCAAAAGAGTGACCCCATGGATAGAAAATGAATTCAAAATTTCTGTGCGTGCTTGCTCCTGTTTTTCGCTGAGTAATAGAGGATGGTCATGAGTTACATCAGGAAATCCAAAGCGAGGAACGATGACTTCGAACTCTTCAAAAATATTATTCTTAAGTAAGGTGCTAAGTGAGGACTCGGAAAGATCCTCGTTGACAAGCGCTGATTTTGCAATTCCTTTCGTGTTTAGCTCAGGATGCGTGAATACTGGAATTTTTTGCAAATACTTGAGTACAACAGCTTCCTGCTTTGGCTTCGAATCAATTTCTTCGAAAAGCTTCTCGAGTTTCTTTTTATCGACAAAGCCTGCGCTAAGCCTAAGGTATTTTTCTGTTTTAGGTTTGAATTTTTCTTTTACCTGTTCAAAAAGAATGATAGCCTCCTTGGCAGCAAGTGATTTTAAAATACTGTAAATATTTTTTACCCCTAATAGTTTAGCAAGGTCTGTATAGCTTAGTGTTTCACCTTTGAGTCGTTGAATCACCATCCACTCTTTTTCTGAAAAATTAATCTGCTCCTGATTAATATCCTCAGGATGAAGGTGAGGATTTAACTGCACCATGGATTCACTCGAGAGCTTGAGTCCTGAAGGAAGGGCGGCATTAATTACTTCCCCCAGACTGCACATATAATAGTCTGCAATCCATTGGTAGAGTTTAAACTGCTGTGGATAGATGACTTCCGTTTCGTCAAGTAATTCGAGAATGTATTTCGCTTCGTAGTCTTTAGGCGGCTGATCGTGAAGGGTTACAATGATGCCGGTCAGAATTTTTTTATGGCCAAACTGAACAATGACACGCTGGCCGATTTTTACTTGCTCGTTGAGCACACCGGGCACCCGATAGGTAAAAAGCTTCGGAATGGGTACGGGAAGGACGATTTCCGCAAAAAGTGTTGTTGAATCAAATTCTAATCCCGCTTGTTTCATACCTGAACTCACAAGGTAACAGGACAATTTCAATTGATTTGTCCTGTTTTAAATAAAGGTCATCTCTAAAAACCTAAATTGTTTGTCAGGCTGAGCCTGTCGAAGCTGATTTAGAGAGTTCATACTAAGAAATATGTTTCGACAAGCTCAACATGACACGGTTTTAAGAGATGCCCTAAAGTTATTACCTTTAATTTGAAATCAGCAATTCGATGTTTATTCGATTAATTATCCTGCTGTTGGTGCTTTGCACCGCTTGCGAGCGTGGTCTTATTCCTTGCCCAAGCCTGAAGACGGCAAAAGCTAAACACAACCGAAAACCCATCATCAACAGTAGGAACCTTTCTGCTCGTGCGAATGACGATTCAAAAGAAACGCGGATTAAAAATTTCAGATCAGAGAATGTTCGTGTGGTGAAATCCATATCAGTTGAAGAATGGGATTGCCCCAAGCCTGGAGAAATGAAAGTAATGCCAAGATCAGTAAAGGAAAATATCAAGAGGAACCTGAAAAAAGTTAAGAGTGCCGAAAAGGCACAGCCAAGCCTGATCAGTAATTAGCACTTCAAAAGTTAATGCTTCATTTCTAATTGACTTAAAGCTTCCTCAACGGAGTGAACAGGGAGTTGGCACGTCTTATCTCTGCAAACATAAAGGGTAGTTTGGTTATTGAGGGCAGCTCTCTCTTTCAATAGTGGTAGTTGACTTGGAGTGAGTGTACCCATAAAGGAGGAGAAGGGTAGAAATTGCCTGGAAAGTTTTTTTCTTACCGCTTCTGATTCATGTCCTACAATGGCAACCTCCGATGTTCCTGCAATCATCTCTGTCAATAAAATCCCCCAGTTTGACATGTATCCTGGTTCTGATTTAATAATGGCTCCTAATTTATTAACCATTCTCATGGCGAGTGATTTCCACTCTTCGCGGTCTAACATAATTCCAAGGTGAAATAAGTTTTGTGCCATGACGGAGTTCGAGGAAGGGATGACATTGTCAAACACCTCTTTTTTTCTGGCGATTAGCTTTTCAGCGGCATTGTCAGTAAAGTAAAAATAACCTTCTACCTCATCAAAAAAATGAGTGAGCGTGTAGCTACACCAATGTTCGGCCTGATGAATAAATGTTTCATCGAAGGTAGCCTGATAAAGTGAGATGTAGGCCTGAATAACAAAGGCATAATCTTCCAGAAATCCGATAGTCTCCGATCTTTTGTTTTTAAAAGTTCGATAAATAGAGTCCTTCGTTATTAGATTTTTCTCCAGAGATCTCATCGTGGCAAGAGCCAGATCAAGAAACCTTCTCTCGCCAAAAAAATTATACGCATCGATCAAACCTTTTATCGTCATCGCATTCCAGCCGGTGAGGATTTTATCATCCAACGCAGGTCGGATACGGGTGCTGCGAGCGGCAAGAAGCTGTTTCTTTTTTAAGTTGATGTAATTTTCAAATTCAACCGAAGTGTCATGGTATTCCCGCAGAAAAAGAATGTTTCTTCCATGCTCCCAGTTGCCTTCATGGGTAGCATGATAGTATTCGGCAATTCGCTCGGTGTCCTTTCCCAGAACGGCTTCAAGTTCCGGATAGGTCCATGAATAGAACTTCCCTTCAATTCCTTCGCTGTCAGCATCAAGAGCAGAATAAAATCCACCTTCAGGATGAATCATCTCTCTTTGCAACCAGTCAACTGTTTCATAAACTGCATTTTTGAATAATTGATTCTTTGTGATAGCGTAGGCCTCAGAATAGAGACTTAATAACTGAGCATTATCATAGAGCATTTTTTCGAAGTGAGGGGCAAACCACTCGCCATCGACAGCGTAGCGTGAGAATCCACCACCCAGTTGATCATAGATTCCACCCTGACTCATTTTGGTGAGCGTGAGTGTCACCATGGCCAATGCCTGCTGATTACCAGTAAGATGATGATAGCGAAGTAACAATTGCCAGAGGGTGGGCATAACAAACTTTGGTGCCTTTTCAATTCCTCCCCAAATGGAATCAAATCGGCTTTCAAGTATTTTAAACATTGAATCCGGATCATTTGCGTCAAATGTTGACTCTGAATTTTTACTGAAGCGGTGAAGATCACTTACCTGAATATGCTGACTTAATTCATCGGCAGAAGTATTTATTTCGCTTCGCTTTTGCTCAAAAGCCTTATGGAGCTGAAGCAGGAGCTGTGCCCAGTTTTTTGGGGGAAAATACGTGCCGCCATAAAAAGGTTTTTGATCGGGAGTAAGAAAAACATTGAGTGGCCAACCTCCATTCATTCCCATTGCCTGGACTGCTTCCATGTAAACCTGGTCAATATCGGGTCGTTCCTCACGATCTACCTTGATACAGACAAAGTGCTCGTTCATGATCTGTGCAATATCTTCCACCTCAAAAGATTCGCGTTCCATGACATGACACCAATGGCAGGAGGAATAGCCGATGCTCACGAGAATGGGCTTATTTTCTTTCTGTGCCTTTGCAAGTGCTTCAGTGCCCCATTCAAACCAGTCGACCGGATTGTAGGCATGCTGTAAAAGATACGGGGAGGTAGCGTGAATAAGCCTGTTTGCTTTTTTAGGGTTGTAGGTCATGGGCTGCTTGAGAAACTACGACTTAGTTAAATTGGAGATAACAAACGAGATTTCATCATCTACTTTTACGAAGGTTTTTAATGCTTCTAATTTCTTCAAAGTTTGCCTTAGAAAATTTTGGTGAGCATCGGATTGAGGTTGAAAAGCACGATGCCGTAAATCGGCCGAAATAGATTTCCATTGCCGGATAAAATCTTTTACTGAATCATCAAAATAGTGATTGGAGAATTTATCCCAGATGTAATCAATACCTTCATCGGAAGGATGAATCATATCGGGTTCATAAAACCGATAGTCTCTCAGATCATCCATCATAATTTCGTAAGCAGGAAAATACGCCACATCATTATATTTAGCTTGAATACGATGACATGCCAATCGTAAAACGGACTTACTTACCTGGTTAAGCTCCAGCGTATCTTTAATGTGCCTTACCGGACTGACCGTTAATATAACTTTTATTGATTTGTTAAGTGTCTTTAGTTCATGGTAAAGACCATAAAAAGATTCTTCAATTTGCTCTGGAGTTTGTAAAACTTTATTAAATTTTTTGGAGGAGACCTTATGACAATTGGCAACAAGTTCACCGGTGTCCAATCGTTCATAGGCCCAGGAAGTTCCATAAGTGATAATTAAGACCTCAGCTTCCTTTAGAAAATCATGAGCCGCATTAATGCAGTTTTTTATTTTTATTATTGTTTCTTCTTTGGTAAGGGCTGAAATAGAGGAATGAAATTCATAATTGTTCCAAAGCCCTCCCTGCTGAACATAGGATTCTTCTGAGGGGATGCTTGCCTTTATTGAGTGCAGGACGGCACGATGGATAGATAACGGATTATAGGTGACTCCCAATGAATTGATCGAAACTTTGAACTTATTTTCTTTCAGTTTAGCGCCAATTTGGTCGGCAAAGCAGGAACCGATGGTAAAGACTGGGTGGCTGAGTCCAAAGTTGAAATTAGAAGGCTTGAGATGAAGTTCAGTGCGAAAGCTTTTCATGATTCTGGTAAAATTACAGGATCGTTGCAATTGTTAGCCCAGACATAAAATTTATTAATGCCTGAATCCTTAAAAGAACTGCAGGAAGATGCTACTTTAGCGTTCTTGAAATGAATAGGAATCTAGCAAAACTTTTCAAGATCGCCAATAAAAAGAGCCGCCTTATCATCGGCCTCATGTCTGGCACTTCTTTAGATGGACTTGATGTGGCCTTATGTCATATCTCCGGTCACGGACGTAACACTAAACTTGTGCTGGAAGAATTTATCACTGTTCATTATTCAGCCGAAATAAAAGGAAGGATAAAGGAAGTGTTTGCTAAACCTCAGGTAGACTTTGTAAAGCTTTCCAATCTCAACCCATGGACCGGAAAACTCCATGGTAATATGGTATTGGATTGCCTTCGAAAATGGAAGCTTAAACCAGGGTCGATTGATGTCATTGCCTCCCATGGCCAAACTATAATGCATGCTCCAGCATTCCGGCATCCCAAAGATCCTATTAATTCTACTTTTCAGGCAGGCGATGGCGACCATCTGGCGATTGCCACTGGGATAATTACCGTGAGCGACTTCCGTCAGAAACATATTGCAGCCGGAGGTGAGGGCGCTCCGCTGGCAGTGTATGGTGATTACCTATTAATGTCGGACAAAAAAGAGAGCCGAATACTTTTAAACATTGGAGGCATTGCCAATTTCACTTATCTGCCAGCGGGTGCTAATCCAAAAAAAGTTTTTGTGACCGATACAGGCCCCGGAAATACTTTAATCGATCAAACGGTTTTTCAGTATTGCAACGAGTATTTTGATAAAGATGGGCTTCGGGCAAGTAGCGGTAATGTTCATGAAGGACTGTTAAGCGTCCTTAGATCCAATCCATTTTTTGCAATGCCTTTTCCCAGAACAACCGGGCCAGAGCTTTTTAACATGGAATATGTAAGTGAGGCCTGCAAAGAATCAAACACAGAATCATTGTCGGTCAATGATGTATTGGCCACCTTGACGAGGTTTAGTGCAGAGACGATTGCAGAGAGTATTAAGCAGGCCGTGGGAAACAAGAAATTTCTGATTTACGTAAGTGGAGGAGGTGCACATAATCCGCTACTAACAAAATGGATAAAAGAATTAATTGATGTGCCTGAATTGCATAAGACAGATGAACTTGGAATACCAGGGGATGCAAAAGAAGCCATACTGTTTGCCGTGCTGGCGAATGAGACTTTGGTCGGAACAATTACTAATTTTGGTTCTCAGGCTAAGGTTCCCTCTGTACACATGGGTAAAATATCATTTCCGAATTAAACTTTACCAATACCCTGAATTAAATAGGTTATGCTTGATCAAAAAGAAATAGAGAAAGTTCCGGTTAAAATATTCACCACCTCAGATGAGGCTTCAATTTTTGTGGCATCGGAAATTGTTGCACTCGTCAAAGAAAAGCAAAAAGCATCTAAACCTTGTGTATTGGGACTCGCTACAGGATCAACACCTACGAGAGTATATGCAGAGCTAATTAAACTTTATCAGGCGGGCCTGAGTTTTAAAAATGTAATCACGTTTAATCTGGATGAATATTATCCTATGCAGCCAGGAGCTTTTCAAAGCTATGTCCGGTTTATGAATGAACATCTCTTTGATCACTTAGACATTCTTAAAGAGAATATTCATATTCCTGATGGCACCCTCCCAAAAGAAAAAGTAGGTGAATTCTGCCTTGCCTATGATAAGAAAATTGAATCACTGGGAGGAATCGATTTACAAATTTTAGGAATTGGCCGCACAGGTCATATCGGATTTAATGAGCCGGGGTCTTCCGAACGTACACAAACAAGAATCATCACCCTAGATCAGGTAACCATTATTGATGCAGCCAGTGATTTCTTTGGTGAGGGGAATGTTCCGAAGAAGGCAATTACCATGGGTGTAGGAACCATACTAAAATCCAAGAGGATAATAACCATGGCATGGGGTGAAGGTAAAGGTCCCATTGTTCTCAAGGCAGTTGAAGGTCCGGTGACAGATCAGATTCCAGCTACGTTTTTGCAAAAACATGCCAATACGTTAATAGTGTTAGATGAAGCGGCTGCCTCGCAGCTGACCGCTGTCAAAACACCATGGCTTGTCGACAGTTGTCAATGGACTGATCAATTGATGCGCAAAGCAGTAGTATGGCTTTGCCAAACCTTGAACAAGTCAATTCTGAAGCTCACAAACCATGACTATATGGAACATGGAATGGGAGACATCATCACCGAATATGGATCGGCCTATCAGGTGAACATCAGAATCTTCAATGAACTTCAGCACACCATTACAGGATGGCCGGGTGGAAAGCCCAATGCAGAGGATACACATCGCCCAGAACGGGCTAAACCATTTCCCAAGAAGGCCATTATTTTCAGTCCTCATCCGGATGATGATGTGATCTCCATGGGAGGAACATTCATACGACTGGTTGATCAAGGGCATGAGGTTCATGTAGCCTATCAGACTTCCGGTAATATTGCGGTCTTTGATGAAGACGCTATTCGTTTCGCTGATTTCGTGAAAGACTTTAATGAAACCTTTGGATTAAATAAGGAGGATGGAGAGAAGTTCTATCAGAAAGTGGTGAGGGCGTTGAAGGAGAAGAAGCCCGGACAGTTAGATACGGGTGAAGTGTTGGCCATTAAAGGTCTGATTAGAAGGGGAGAAGCTAAAGCAGGATGCAGAAGTGTCGGGATTCCGGATGAACAAGCTCATTTTCTGGATATGCCTTTCTATGAAACAGGTAAAGTGAAAAAGAAACCATTAGGCGAAGCAGATATTAAAACCATTGTTGATCTGCTTGAAAAAATAAAACCTCATCAGATCTATGCGGCAGGAGATCTATCCGATCCACACGGCACGCATAGAGTGTGTCTCTCTGCGATTTATCAAGCGATAGATCGTGTGAAAAACCAGCCATGGATGAAGGACTGTTATGTCTGGCTATATAGAGGTGCCTGGCAGGAATGGGATATCGATCAGATTGAGATGGCAGTTCCGTTAAGTCCGGATGAACTGATGCGTAAGCGAAGAGCGGTATTTAAGCATCAATCACAAAAGGATAGCGCTCTTTTTCCCGGCAATGATAAACGCGAGTTCTGGGTACGGGCCGAAGATAGAAATCATGCAACAGCAAAAGCTTATAACCAATTAGGTCTGGCGGAATACGAGGGGATTGAGGCTTTTGTTCGGTATAAGTTTTGACCTCAACCTAAAACCCTCTCCAAAAGAGAGAGACTTAGGTTACCGTTTCAAGTTTTGAATTAACAAACAATTTTTAAATCCTCAAATTTTCAAATCAAGCATGTCCCCACTTCACTTTGTTTCCTGGAATGTCAATGGCATTCGTGCCATCATGAAAAAAGAGTTTATGGAAAGCATAAAAGCCATGAACCCGGATGTACTTTGTCTACAGGAGACGAAGGCTGCCGAAGAAGAAGTCAGGTCGTCACTTGAAATAATGAAAGGATACTTTGTCTATGTAAATTCAAGCAAAGCACGTAAGGGATATTCTGGTACGGCAATTATTTCCAAAACTGAACCGATCAATGTTACTTATGATATAGGACAGGAAGATTTTGATCAGGAAGGAAGAGTAATTACGGCAGAGTATGAAAAATATTTCCTGGTAACAGTCTACACACCTAATGCAGGTGAGGGTTTGGCCCGACTGGATTATCGTGAGACCTGGGATACAGAATTCAATCAATACCTTTCGTGGCTACGCAAAAGAAAACCCGTTGTTGTTTGTGGTGATTTCAATGTTGCTCATCAGGAGATTGACTTGTCACGACCCAAGGAGAATTATAATAAGTCAGCAGGCTACACGCAGCGGGAAATAGATGGCTTTACCCGTTTAATAGAAAGTGGATTCACGGATACTTTTCGAAAGCTCTATCCCAAGGAAGCTAAATATTCGTACTGGAGTTTTGTGATCAGCGGACGCGAAAAAAATATTGGCTGGAGGATTGATCACTTTCTAACTGACCAACGTGTAACACCCTTGGTAAAAGATGCATTAATCTATAATGAATACCACGGTTCAGATCATTGTCCTGTAGGGGTGAAGATAGAGCTATAGCTATTCTTCCCTTAACTGAAATTTGGATACCACGCCTTCCTATTTTTAAACAAGTAATTGCTACCTTTGAAGTGAAATGTTAACAAAGCAAGAACATATTGCCTATTGGAAACGGGAAGCTGAAAGGAATTGGGAAACAGCTCTTTATCTGCAAAAAGGTAGGCAATACGTTATGGCGCTTTTCATGTTGCATCTTGTTTTAGAGAAGTTGTTGAAAGCCCATTGGGTAAAAGATAACATTGATAATCAGGCGCCTCGTACCCATGATCTTCAAAACCTGCACAATCAAACGGAACTGGATTTGGCGGCTACAGATTATGATTACCTCGCCATTGTTGGTCAATGGAGTATTGATACTCGCTATCCGGATTATAAGGAAAAAATATATTCGGTGGCTACTGAAACCTATTTGAACGACCAGTTTGAGAAAGTTTTAAAGTTAAAAAAATGCTTACTCGAAAAGCTTTAGCCAATCGTATTTCCGGATTTGTAGCGGACTTGAAGAAAGCAGGGTATTCTCCAAGCCGTGTCGTGCTGTTCGGTTCGTATGCTAAAGGCAGGCCTAATGAGTTGAGCGATATTGATTTGGCGGTTTGGGATAAAAAGTTTACGGGGTGCGGTACGGTGGATATGGAGCCAATTGTTTCCATTGTTTCCAAATATCCTTTGTTGGAATTACATTCCTTTTCAGAAGAAGACACAGAAGACAACAATCCTTTTGTGAAAGAAATTTTACGACATGGCATTATTGCTGCTTGATGTATTAAAAAGAATTAGTCAATTCTCTTAATCTGTGCCCCCAGCTTCTTCAGCCTTCCTTCAATGTCCTGATAACCTCTGTCGATTTGCTCTACATTCGAGATTTCACTTTCCCCTTGTGCAGATAAGGCTGCAATGAGAAGGGCAACGCCCGCGCGTATGTCAGGAGATGACATTTTGATTCCCCGCAATGCTTGTTTGCGATCGAGTCCCATGATGCTGGCGCGGTGTGGGTCACAGAGTATAATTTGTGCTCCCATATCGATTAGCTTATCAACAAAGAACAACCTGCTCTCAAACATCTTTTGATGGATAAGTACATTGCCTTTAGCTTGGGTAGCAACTACGAGGACAATACTTAATAGATCAGGGGTAAATCCAGGCCAGGGTGCATCAGAAACAGTAAGGATGGACCCGTCAATAAAAGTCTCAATTTCATAATGCGCTTGTGCAGGGATATGGATATCATCTCCCCTGAACTCCATTTTAATTCCAAGTCTTCTGAATATTTCAGGTATAATCCCCAATGTGTCAATACGGCAATTTTTAATAGTGATTTCTGACTGTGTCATAGCGGCCAGCCCAATGAAGCTTCCGATTTCAATCATGTCCGGAAGCAACGTGTGATCTGTTCCAGCAAGTTTTTTAACACCCTCAATTGTCAACAAGTTTGAACCTATACCAGAAATCTTGGCCCCCATTCGATTGAGCATCGAACAAAGTTGTTGCAGGTAAGGCTCACAGGCGGCATTATAAATAGTGGTAGTACCTTGCGCCAGCACGGCCGCCATAATGATATTCGCGGTGCCTGTTACAGAAGCTTCATCTAACAACAGATAACAGCCTTTCAAATGAGAAGCGTCAATGTTATATAGATTTTGATCCGGATCAAAGTTGAACTTGGCGCCTAAATTTTGGAATCCGATGAAGTGAGTATCCAATCTCCTTCTTCCAATCTTATCGCCACCCGGTTTTGGAATATTGGCTTGACCAAAGCGGGCAAGAATGGGACCCAACAACATGACGGAGCCTCTTAACGTAGCTGCCTTCTGTCGGTATGCCTCGGTTTTTAAATAATCAATGTTAATAGTAGCTGCAGTGAATCGGTAAGATCCCTGACCCAGCTTTTCAACGTTGCAACCTAAGTCACCAATCAGTTGAATGAGCTTATTCACATCCACAATATCCGGGATGTTATGAATCGTTACAGGCTCTGAAGTAAGAAGAGGAGCGCAAATAACTTGAAGTGCTTCGTTCTTGGCACCTTGCGGAATGATCTCGCCTTTTAACTTTTGCCCACCTTTGATGAGGAACGAACTCATTGATCTCTTCTGCGGTGAGGATTGTTGTGACGGCCTTTATTAAAGGAGCGCTGACCTCCGCCTCCTCCTTGATTGCGATTGTTGTTACTGTTATTATTTGGGCCGCCTTGGGGTCTTGGTTTTTTACGTTCGCGATAAAGCTTTTCGAAAAGATTGTCTTCTCTTACTTTATCAAGGTTCATATCCAACTTTCCACCCGATAGCAGTTTTAGGTCTTTGATAATAACAGAATCATCTAAGGTTTCTTTATTCCAGTTGCCATAGAAAGTCTTCATCAACTTGCCAAGGTAAATGATGGCATCTTCTCGCTCTTGCGGATTGTCAAGTTTCATGGCCTCCTTTACCAGACGCTCAAGATTTTTGCCATAGTGCTTGTACCGAACTTCACTCTGGGGATAAGCGACCCTCATCGGCTTTTTGAAAAGCACTTCGGGGAGTGGCACAGGATAAGGATTATTAACGTCAAGGTTGAAGTCGGCAATGATGTAAAGATCATCCCAAATCCGCTGCGGATTGTCGGGCTGGTCTTTTAAGGAGGGCGTCAGCTGACGAATTAAGTCAATCAGCGTAAAAGCCATTTGTGTTCTCTTTTCTTTATCAGGAATGGTACGTATGAAGTCTACCAGCTTCTGCACATTTCTTCCGTATTCTTTCAGTTTAATACCGGGACGTACGGTGTTGTATTCTCCTATAATCATGTAATAAAGTTAATGCAAGTTGTCGTTGTCAATGCCGAGTTATAGAAACTCTATTAGGAATGCCTAATTCTCATGAATTTTGATCTTGGCAAAGCTAAGTAATAATGTCTTCTCTCCAAAATCAGCGAAATTGATCTTTGCCTTGCGATCCGGTCCGCTTTCGTCCAGTTTCAACACCGTGCCAAAGCCAAATTTAGGATGTTCGATTTTCATACCTTCTTTCAAACCGGAAGTATCACTGGGGGTAAAGTCTGCGGGAGCTTTATAGGAAGTTGCCTTTTGGGTAGACTGAGAACTAGTCGTCTTCTTCATTCCACTAATGAAGCTTTTGGCAAAATTTGGGTTAGGTGCTACGGAGTCCATGCCCCCAAACTTGGAACTGACTTTAATATATCGTGCATCAAGGTCATCCAGGAAGCGACTGGGTTCGCAATTCTTCAACCGTCCATAGCGATAGCGGGTGAGGGCATAAGAGAGATATAGTTTTTTCTTTGCGCGGGTAATGGCTACATAAAAAAGCCTTCTTTCTTCTTCTAACTCCGCGCGACTGCTGAGCATAAGTTGGGAAGGGAACAAATCTTCTTCCATCCCCACGATGTAGACATAGCTATACTCTAGGCCCTTGGCCATATGGATGGTCATCAACGTTACCTTATCGGAATCCTTGTCTTTGTCTTCGTCCTGACCGGTAACCAAAGATACCTCCTGAAGAAAAGACCCTAAGCTTTTATCTTCTCGTTCAGGATCATCCACATATTCTTTAATGGCGTTGAGCAATTCCTGAACGTTATCATAGCGGCTAAGTCCCTCCACGGTTTTGTCTTCGTACAGCTCCTTTAACAGGCCGGAAGATTTGGCAATCTCAGCGGCCGCATCATAGGCGTCTTTATTTTGGATTTCAATACTGAAGCGCTTGATTTTGGAAACAAAATCATCAATAGGCCCTGCAGCTCTTCCGCCTAAAAAGGAATTAGCGTTTTGAACGACCTCCCAGATAGAAATGGCATGGTCGTTGGCTGCAACAATAATCTTATCGATGGTAGAATCTCCAATACCGCGCTTAGGAAGGTTTATGATTCTTCTAAAAGAAGCTTCATCTTGCTGATTGAGTGAGAAGCGTAAATAAGCCAATAGGTCTTTGATTTCCTTCCGCTGGTAGAAGGAAAGACCACCCACCACCTTATACTTGATGTTCATTCGCCTCAGTGCTTCTTCAATGGCACGAGATTGGCTGTTTGTCCGATAGAGAATAACAAAATCACTGAACTTCAATTGCCCTTGCATCTTCTCTTCAAAGATGGAGGAGGCAATGAGTCTTCCTTCTTCGTTATCCGATACCGCCTTAATCAATTCAACCAGATGACCATCTTCATTGTCGGTCCAGACATTTTTAGGAAGCTGTGCTTTATTTTTAGCAATCACAGAATTGGCCGCCTCTACAATAGTTTTGGTTGAACGATAATTTTGCTCCAGCTTGATGATACGGAGATCGGGATAATCTTTTTCGAAGTTCAGGATATTGGTAATGTCTGCTCCGCGAAAGGCATAGATACTTTGGGCATCATCACCCACCACACAAATATTTTGTCTTACGGCTGCCAATTTTCGAATGATATAATACTGACAAAGATTAGTGTCCTGAAACTCATCGACCAACACATAGTTGATGCGATGCTGATACTTATTTAATACATCGAGGTGGTCCTTGAAAAGCTTGTCCGTATTGAAAAGCAAGTCATCAAAGTCCATAGCCCCCGACTTAAAACAACGCAAGGCATAGTTTTTAAAGATAGCTCCGATTTCCGGTCTTAGATTGGCAGCATCATCGGCCATCAGGATAGGATTGTTGAGATAATCCTGCCATCCGATGAGTCTGTTTTTAGCGGCTGAAATACGATTATAAACAGTATTCTGCTTGTATTGGGTTTCATCGAGACCCATCTCTTTGACGATAGCCCGAATCAGTGATTTGGAATCATCCGTATCGTAAATCGTAAAGTTATTAGGATAGCCCAAATGGTGAGCTTCGGCTCGCAAAAGACGCGCAAAAACGGAATGAAACGTCCCCATCCAGAGGTTGCGTGCATCTGGACCTACAACAGATTCGATTCTTCCCCTCATTTCTTTGGCGGCCTTATTGGTAAAGGTCAGGGCCATAATGCTAAAGGGATCAACATTTTGACTCTGAATCAGATGGGCGATGCGTAAAGTGAGAACTCGGGTCTTTCCGGAACCCGCGCCCGCAATAAGCATGCAAGGACCTTCCGTATTGATTACTCCCTCACGCTGGGGAGGGTTTAAGGTATCTAAGTAGTTCATTTCAAAAACGTCTGCAATATAGATTGTTCACTCGTGCTGAACCAAAATGAGGACAGCTATTGACGAAGAAATTATCCGGGAAGTAAGTAGCAATTCAATTAATCGTTCAATGAAATATCCGATAGCGCTGGTTTGCATTAGGTTAGCCAATTCCGGGATACGAAAACCCGAAAAAGCATTTTTGGTAAAAATTTCGAATCGACAAAAACACATTTAGCTTTGAAAAATTATTCCTTGCCTTGACTTCAGCCTCTTCATCTAATAAGTACACCGATGATGGATTCAGCCTTTCGGTAGTGGAGCCTTGGGTCAAACAGCAGGGACAGATCATCAGGCAATACCTCACCTCATTTGTAAACCACCTGCAGGGAAAAGTGGATCAAATTATCTTGGTTGATCTGGTCGCTGGCAGCGGACTTTACTCTTTAGGAGCCAATCGAGAGATTTTTGAAGGGGTTCCGCTCATGGCATTGGGCCTCGATTTGCCCTTTTCAAAGTTTGTGTTGTGTGAAAATGACCCCGAGCAGTACAAGGCATTAAAAATCAGAGTCAACAGATATTTTAAAAATAAGAATGTTGTACTGCTGGAGAGTAATTGGGATGAATTAGCCGCACGCATTAATCTTTATGTGCCTCCAAGTAAAGAGAATTTCA
>JANNRV010000197.1:0-41252 GCA_031401775.1 Bacteroidia bacterium
CTTTGATCCACCACAGTATTCCCCTGTACCCTCCATTGATTTGTCTAATTTAAAATTCAAAGAAATCGGGGATGTTTCTGAACCGGACTCCCTTATTATTTCTCTTAATTTCAAAGACGGTGATGGAGACATTGGTTTAGACGCCTCCAACTTTGCAGATCAAAATATTCCTTACAACAACAAATACTATTTCAGCTTTCCTGATGGAACGCTTTTAAATTATAAAGCAAAACGAACCAATCCTAATTACGATACCTTACCCGCCTTTGTAAAACCTTTCAATTGTATCAACTGGGAAATTTATAGTGAAAGTCAAGTAGTAAAAGATACACTTTATTTTCAATTGAATCCAGATCACTACAACATCTTCGTTGTTTTCCTGGTGAAGAATCCAGATGGCTCCTTTACAGAATTCGATTGGAGAGAAGAATTCACTTATCCAAATTGTGGGATTTCCTTCGATGGAAGGTTTCCGGTTCTTTCAAAAGATCTGAGTCAGCAAAGTCCTTTGGAGGGAACTATTCGCTATGGTATGGTTTCCACGGGTTTTAAAATCCTCTTTAGTATAAAAACGCTTAAACTTAGGATTAAAATTCAAGACAGAGCACTGAATAAAAGTAACGAGATAGAAACTCCCGAATTTACACTTCAATCGATTAAGTAAATCCTAATAGAGCTCCGGAAAGCGGTCAGGATCGGCCTCACGCATCAGTTCATAAACAGTGTCAAACACATCCTCAGGATTGGGCTTACTGAAATAATCACCATCGGATCCATAGGCAGGACGGTGTTCTTTAGACGCGATCGTAATAGGTCTTGCATCCAGATATTGATAAGCACCTTGCTTCTCCAAAACTTGCTGCATCATAAACGCACTTGCACCTCCCGGAACATCTTCATCTGCAAACACGACACGGTTTGTCTTCTTGATGGAATCAACAATCCGATGATGAAGGTCAAACGGAATCAAAGATTGAACATCCATCACTTCACAGGATATACCAACTTCGGCAAGATCACGCGCAGCCTCCATCACAACCCTACACATGGAACCATAAGTAACTATCGTAACATCAGCACCTTCTCTTAGAATGTCCGGAACGCCAAGAGGAACTGTAAATTCTCCAATATTGTCTGGCAATTTTTCTTTTAAGCGATATCCATTCAGGCATTCAATAACCAAAGCAGGATCATCCGATTGAAGCATGGTATTGTAAAATCCCGCTGCTTGTGTCATATCGCGAGGCACTAAAACATAGATCCCTTTAAGGCTGTTCAAAATCATGCCCATGGGTGACCCGGCATGCCAAACTCCTTCGAGTCGATGACCCCTCGTACGAATTATTAATGGAGCATTTTGCCCGCCTTTAGTTCTATACTGCAAAGTTGCCAGATCATCGGAAAGAATCTGAATGGCGTAAAGCAAATAGTCTAAATATTGAATTTCGGATATTGGGCGCAGACCTCGTAAGGCAGCCCCAATTCCTTGCCCTATAATCGTACATTCTCTAATACCGGTGTCAGTGACACGAAGCTCACCAAACTTCTCCTGAAGGCCTGCAAAGCCCTGATTCACATCACCAATTCTTCCCACATCTTCTCCAAAAGCAAGCACTCTTGGATCCCTTGTCAAGGCTGCTTCAAAACAAGCTTTAAGTACTTCCCTACCATCGACCAAAAGTGATTTATCATTATAAACCGGTCTTACTTCTTCAACTTTCAGTGCAGACCATTCTGATTGACTGTAGAGATGAGAACTGAAGCGGTCTGCATTTTCTTCCTTCGTTTTTTTTAGCCAGGATACGATTTGTGACTTGAAAGGAGAATCACTGCCTTTGAACAATCGAATAGCTTTCTTGGCCGCTTTTACGGAGTCAAGACGAACAGGATTAAGTGTTTTATCCAACTCTTCTTTTAGCGCTGCCAATCCTGTAACATCCTTTGCGCCCTCCGCTAATAAACTGGAAAGAATCTTCTGATCCCGCTGTATATCTTCATTGAATGCCTTCCACGCAGCTTCCTTAGCAGCACGTGCTGTGGTCTTCGCTTCCTTTTCCAGAACATCTAACTCCTCCGCTGAAGCCATCTCCTCATTCAAGATCCACTCACGCATTTTGCGGATGCAATCATTGGCACCTTCCCATTGTAATCGTTCCTTGGGTTTGTAGCGCTCATGTGATCCTGAAGTAGAATGTCCTTGGGGCTGTGTTACTTCAGTGACATGAAGCAGCACAGGGACATGTTCTTCCCGACAAATTTTTTCTGCTGTCTCATACATTTTGCATAGCTCAGGATAATCCCATCCTCTGATGGTAAATATTTCAAAACCTTTCTCTGAGTTGGAACGCTGAAATCCTTCTAAAATTTTTGAGATGCTACCTTTGGTAGTTTGATACTCTTTCGGAACAGAAATTCCATACTCATCATCCCAGACGGAAACAAACATCGGAATCTGCAAAACACCTGCTGCATTAATTGCTTCAAAGAACATTCCTTCTGAAGTAGAAGCATTGCCGATTGTTCCAAAAGCAATTTCATTCCCGCGATTAGAAAGATTCGTAAATGTCTTGAGTCCCGGATTGTGACGGAAAAGTTTGGAAGCATAGGCCAGACCTACCAAACGTGGCATCTGAGCCGCTGTGGGTGAAATGTCTGCGCTACTATTTTTCAAATGTGAAAGGGCTTTCAAAGCACCTTGCTCATCATTCATCCGCGTTGCATAATGACCATTCATCAGGCGTCCCGCAGAAGCCGGATCAGCCTCTATATTGGTGTGCGCATATAACTGTGCAAAATACTGTTGAAGTGTTAGCTCACCAATGGCGAACATAAAGGTTTGATCCCGATAATAGCCTGATCTGAAATCTCCGTTCCGAAAAACCTTGGCCATCGCAAGTTGAGCTACTTCCTTCCCATCGCCAAAAATTCCAAATTTGGCTTTGCCCATAAAAACTTCTTTGCGACCGATGATACTGGCTTCACGACTTTCGCATGCCATACGATAATCATCAAGAACGCTTGATGCTTTCTTGGCAGAATGACTTACGGTTGTTGACTTAATCTGAGGCAAAGAAATCGATTTTAGTAAATCAAAAATAGGTAAAAAGCCATGAGGCATCAAAGCCTAAAAAATGACCAAATAATCTATCGCAATCGATTTCAACGGCCAAAGAAATGAACCCAATCGCCATGTTCTACAGGAGGATGGTTTCCCGCGGATTCGTATAAATAAATTCCAATGCTTTTGCCCTCTACAATAACTTCATCGTAGTAATAGCCAACGCTTAGTTCCAGCGTATGAATACTTTGTTCTACCTGTCTATTGGTTACACTAAATAGTTCAACTACAATCGTATCATCTTGGTCCATTGATCGAACCGCAAATGGGTAGTTGGGGAGGGAGTAAAGTCGGAACCCCGGAAGTACCACCGTCTTGATGTACTGCAATGAAGATTCATAAATTTTATAGTTAGTCATGCCTCTTCGAAGGGATCCATAGAAGGCATAAGTAGCATCAGAATTCATACCTCAAAAAAACCAAATTTAAGCCTCTGCAATCGTATACGAATGTTATATTTGCCCCTCAGATTTTTAGTTTCAAAACATGAAATCTGATGCAATTAACCCATTTACAGAATTAAATCTTATCTATTTATGATTGTTGGAGTACCAAAAGAGATCAAAAATAATGAAAACCGTGTTGCTTTGACACCTGCTGGAACCCAGGAATTAGTAAAGCGCGGTCATACTGTTTATATCCAAACCAAAGCCGGAGATGGCAGCGGCTTCGCAGATCAGGATTATACAGGAGCCGGTGCAAAAATTCTTTCTACGGCCTCAGAAATTTTCGCTATCGCGGAAATGATCATCAAAGTAAAAGAACCGATCGAACAAGAATATGCATTGATTCGAAAAGATCAGCTTGTATTTACTTATTTCCACTTTGCTTCCTATGAGCCATTGGCACATGCCATGATTAAGACGGGGGCTGTCTGCCTCGCCTATGAAACTGTTGAACGTGTTGATGGAAGTCTTCCGCTTCTCGTGCCCATGTCGGAAGTTGCAGGGCGGATGTCAATTCAGGAAGGTGCTAAGTATCTTGAAAAACCTTTAAAAGGAAGAGGGATTCTTTTAGGAGGTGTTCCAGGTGTTATGCCTGCCAAAGTATTGATTCTTGGCGGTGGTGTTGTGGGTACTAACGCAGCAAAAATTGCAGCTGGTATGGGAGCGGATGTTATCATTACCGATGTAAATATTAATCGGCTTCGTTACCTGGATGATGTCATGCCCAAGAATGTTCATACCATGGTATCCAATGAATACGTCATTCGTGAGCTGGTAAAAACCCACGACCTTATTGTAGGCGCTGTGCTTGTTCCGGGTGCCAAGGCTCCTAAATTGATTACCCGCGACATGCTTAAGCTCATGAGACCCGGAACTGTACTGGTAGATGTGGCGGTTGATCAGGGCGGTTGTATTGAAACCTGTAAGCCTACTACCCATGAAGATCCAACGTATATCATTGATGATGTTGTTCACTATTGTGTGGCTAACATGCCGGGTGCGGTTCCTTATACTTCTACATTGGCCCTCACCAATGCAACGCTTCCTTATGCTATCAAACTGGCCGGTCTGGGATGGAAAAAAGCATCACAGGAAAGTCTTGAGTTAAGAAAAGGGCTAAATGTCATTGGCGGAAAAGTTGTCTATAAAGCAGTTGCAGATGCTTTCAATTTACCCTACTCGGATGTAAAGGAGTTTTTGGGATAGACTACTAACATAAATTTTTAAAGAGCTGCAATTCATCCTTGCGGCTCTTCTTATTTCAAGTAAACTCCGGAAAGACATCCAGGAATTTACTTTCAGTTCCCAAGGCAGGGGCTTCGCAACAATAGTGTACCATTCCATTAGTTACGGCAAGATATTTCGCCCCAACAGTCATATTATAAACTGCAATTTGATTGAATGCCTTTTGAGATAATTTTATTGAAGATGACTTACATTCAACAAGCATCCAGGGCTTTCCATGCCGATCATGGACCAGAATGTCTGATCGCTTTTGAAGCTTATTGAATGATAGGCTGCTTTCAATTTTAAATAAAGAACGAGGATAGCCCTTACCGGAAATCAGAAAGTGAATAAAATGCTGGCGTACCCATTCCTCCGGAGTGAGTACGATGTACTTTTTACGGATTATGTCAAAAATCAATAATTTTCCTCCTTCCTTTTTTATCTTTGAATCAATGGAGGGGAGATTTAGAGGGTGCACTTCTCAAAAATGGAGATTTCTATTATGAAAACGAAACAGGAAATTGTTGAAAATTGGTTGCCCCGCTACACGGGCATGCCTTTGGAATCATTTGGTAAGTATATTCTGCTCACCAACTTTGACAACTATGTCAAGAAATTTGCGGAGTGGAACAATGTTGAAGTAAAGGGCATGGATAAAGCGATGCGAAGCGCTACGGCCGGGGGAATTACAATTATTAATTTCGGCATGGGTAGTCCTAATGCTGCCACTATAACTGATCTGCTCACGGCCATTAAGCCAGAGGCAGCCCTCTTCCTAGGGAAATGCGGGGGACTCAAAAAGAAAAATGACATAGGTGATTTCATTCTACCAATCGCTGCTATTCGAGGTGAAGGTACTTCCAATGATTACTTCCCTCCTGAAGTTCCAGCGCTTCCGGCCTTTGCATTACAAAAAGCTATTTCTACTACCATACGGGATTATAATCAGGATTATTGGACAGGTACTGTTTACACTACCAACCGTAGAGTATGGGAGTGGGATGATGAGTTTAAAGAGTATTTGAGAAAGGTAAGAGCGATGGCAGTTGATATGGAGACGGCAACTATCTTTTCTACTGCATTTTACAATGAAATTCCGGCAGGGGCTCTATTATTGGTCTCCGATCAGCCCATGGTTCCTGATGGCGTAAAAACAGAATCCAGTGACAAAAATGTGACGACCAACTATGTTGATCTTCACTTGAAAATAGGAATTGATTCGCTAAAGCAATTGATTAATAATGGCGTAACCGTGAAGCACCTACGCTATTGATCCCGTCCCTTCGTTGGTAACGGCAACTCTTGATAGTATCACCATGCCGATAATAAAGAAAATCATTAAGGCAATGGTGCTGGTTCTCATGCTCCCGGTAAGTTGTTCAACCAAGCCGTAAGAAAAAGTTCCTCCTACAATAGAAAGGTTAAATGTGACATCAAAGAAACTGAAATAGGAAGCGTGATCGGCAGTGCCTGCGGGAATAAGCTTTGAGTAAGTCGCCCGGGATAATGATTGAATGCCACCCATAACGATTCCCACCAAAAAAGCAAGGATAAAAAATTCAGTCTCGGATGTAGTAAGATAGGCCCCATAACAGATCACAATCCACATAGCGATCATCAGCATCAATGTAAATTTATTTCCTTTCATTCCCGAAATTTTAGCAAACAGCATTGCTCCAAGTGAGGCCACCAACTGAATGATGAGTACGGTTAAAATCAGTTTGGAATCATCCAATTTTAATTCTTTCGAACCGAAGGTGGCGGCCATATACATTACAGTCTGCACACCCATGTTAAAAAAGAAATAGGCCAACAGGTATTTCTTAAGATTCGGATAATAAGCAAGACTATTCCATACTTTCCTCAATTCCCTATAACCTTTTAGCAAAATCTTTCCGGTTGTCTTCTGTTGATTTGGCTTTTCTGGAAGGCCGTAAAACGTAATCTGCGCAAATCCGATCCACCACAATCCAACCAGGAGAAATGCAAATCGAACTGCTGTGCCTTCATTAGGGAATTGGAGAGGTTCCCAAAACTGAATCATCACTAAGTTGAAGACCAACAGAATAACACTACCGTAATAGCCCATAGAATACCCTTTGGCGCTCGTTCGGTCATAATTCTCAGGAGACACAATCTCCGGCAGAAAAGCATCATAGAACACAAGACTGCCAGCATAGCCAACACTTGCCAGAATGGAACAAGTGATCCCCCACTCAAGATTTGAACCATCAAAGAAGAACAGTCCCATGCATGCCAAACCACCGGTATAAACAAATACTTTCATGAAGAACTTCTTATTACCCAGGTAATCAGCGGTACCGGAAAGTAAAGGAAGAAGCGGTGCTAAAATCAAAAATGAAAATGAAAGTGAATACGAATACAATACTGAATTGACGACTTCAAAACCAAAAAAATTGACAATATCTCCACCATTTGATTTGGTAGTTACTGCCTGATAGTACACAGGAAAAATTGCAGAAGTTATAACGAGTGAATAAACGGAGTTAGCCCAATCATACATGCACCAGGCCCGAATTACCTTAGGATTATTCATAATGAGGAGGTTCTGCTACTAACAAAAAAGCCTTGTTCCAATTTAAGGAACAAGGCTCTTATATAACTTCATGAAAAAACTAAATCTTAATTCACTTCCTTTTGCTGTAGTGTAGTGTAGAGTACTTTTCTGGCATTCGCCTTTCTCAGTTCTGTCTCGACATCTGCAATGATACCTCTCTTAGCTTCGTTATCAACCTTTAACGCTACGGTCAACTGATCGCGTTCGTTTTCAGCAAGCGCATCTTTTTCTTGATTAACCCACAGAATGATGTCTTTAGGTTCAATAAAAACATCGTCAGCCTGTATCTTAGCCTCTTTTCCAAACTGCTCCGTTTTTTTGGGAGCTCCAATATAGAGGTTAGTTACCAACGATTTGCGCTGTAACTTGCGAAGCTGACTTGCTTCAGGCACACGCTGCATAACATTGATAGATTGCTCACGCAATTCGGTAGTCACCATAAAGAAAAACAACAACATGAACACAACATCCGGCATGGACGAAGTGGGTATGTCCTGCTTTACGTTTGCTTTTTTCTTAAATTTTGCCATAATAATAAGTTATCAGTTTCCTCCCACTTTCGATGGTTCTGCAATAGAAATAGCCATTGGAACACCTTGCCTTCCCCTGTCATAAATCTGCTTGTTTTCAGGATTAGCAGGGTCAGAAGCGGCCTCACGAAACTTTTTATTCGTGACACCGGCACGATCTGCCCAGATATCATAGTATGCTCCTTGCGCCAAGTCAAGCACTTCTACGAAACGTTTATGCGAAGTACCACGGTCTGTTTTAAATGACACAACCGCTTTTTCTGGACTGTCTGACAAATTCGGATCGGCACCATTGTTCATGATAAACTTCTTTATCATCTCTCTCAATGGCTTGGTATCACTCATGGGCTCACCTTCCACCAAAAGAGCATCAGATGAGTTAACCTGGATCTTAAAAATATTGCGCTCCTGAACTTTGACATCGGGCGGAACAGCCTCGGGAGGCGGAGGCAACTGAATGCTGAGACCTTTGTCATTGGCAATCGTTGTGGTCACCAAAAAGAAGGTGAGCAGCAAGAAGGCAATATCGGCCATCGAGGCATTCGGAATTTCGGGTAGCGGCTTTGGCATTACTTTATAGCTTTATTAATTTCAGAATAAACCATAATAACGATGGCAACTAACATGGTAACGTAAAACATCATCAGGCCGGCACCAATCAATTTAGAGCCTCCTTCAGCCACTCCCAGAGCAGTATATTTTGCCGTTACTTCATTGCCCGAAACTGCATAAGCAATGACAAATATCGCCACTATAGCACCAACTCCCATTCCTGATTTTACAAGGGACTTTGGATTTTTGGCAATACTTAACATGGGCAGAACAATAGCAGCACCTGAAGCCACGAAAAAGAGAAAGTAGGTCAAATATAATCCTGCGTCTAACATGGCTGTATTATTTAGAGAGTTTATGTTTCACCAAGATATCAATCAAAGAGATGGATGCATCTTCCATACCATTCACCAGACCGTCAATTTTAGAAACCAGATAGTTGTACAAGATTTGAAGCACCATACCTACTATCAAACCTCCAACGGTAGTAATCAAGGCCACTTTCATACCACCGGCTACAACCTGAGGAGAAATATCTCCGGCTGCCTCGATGGCGTCAAATGCCTGCACCATTCCAACAACTGTACCGAAGAAACCTAGCATGGGCCCGAGTGAAATGAAAAGGGAAATCCATATTAAACCACTTTCTAATCGGCCCATTTCTACACCACCGTAAGAAACGATTGATTTTTCAACCATATCAATTCCTTCATGATGTCTCATAAGACCTTGGGTAAAAATAGAAGCAACAGGACCGCGTGTATTTTTGGTAACATCTTTTGCAGCCTCCACACCACCTTTGGCAAGAGCATCTTCAATCTGAGTAAGCAATTTCTTAGTATTGGTGGTTGCCATATTCAAAGCAATAATCCTTTCTATTGATACGGCAAGACCCAGCACCATACAAATAAGGATAGGCCACATAAATGGGGGACCTCCCTCGATGAATTTTTCTTTTAATACCTGATGGAATGATTGTTCTTCCACAGGGGCAAGTGCCTCAGCATCTGCAACCACAGCTTCCTCTACTACTGCATCCGTAGCAGCTTCGGTAGTTGTAGCCGTGGAATCTTGAGCTAAAGTGGTAGTTGGGGAGCCAAGAGCCATTGCTCCGATAAAAGCGAAAATAGTAATTAGTTTTTTCATGGTTTAAGGTTTAGATAAAACTTTGAAGTTGCCAAATTTAAAGGTTTTGTTGATTTCTAAATAAAAATTTAAAACTTTTTACGCGATTTGTGCAACTTCTTTCGCTCTTTGGGAGAATTAACTCCCAATTGTGCATAAAGTCACCTCTATTCCTAACAATAGTTTGCCAAACCTGAGGGTAATTGGCGGAGAGGGTGGGATTCGAACCCACGTTACCTTTCGGTAAACACGCTTTCCAAGCGTGCTCGTTCGGCCACTCTGACACCTCTCCTGAACGAATTTTATAAAAGCCCACAAATAAATAGAGAATTAAGTCAGTGTGCAAGGCAGATATCCATTGACAGAATTCTTATTACATGATGCTACTCAAAAACTTATCTCTACAGTAATCGCTTGCTCCCAGAGAGGAAGCGGGAGGCGCTCCCCAAGACTAAGGATGCTGCTTGGATAGTGATTAGTGCCTACTTACGAGGACAACGAGTCTGAATCAAATTGTTAATTCTCCAGCAATCGATCGATTCATCATCTCCTTAACTCCTTCTATATTGAATTCACCCAAAAGCACCATTAGTTTAGTCACTGCTGCTTCTGTGGTCATATCGCCACCGCTGATTACACCCAGTTCTTCCAAGGCTTTACTTGTCTCATACTTACCTTGAATCACCATCCCACCGGGGCACTGCGATACATTGATAATAATAACACCTCTCTTAAGTGCTTTTGCCAAGGCCGTTATAAACCAGAGAGAAGATGGAGCATTGCCCGAGCCAAAAGTTTCCAGCACAATAGCTTTTAGTCCTGGAGTTGATAGGATAGCATCTACGCTTGCTTCATTGATGCCGGGAAAAAGTTTAAGGATTGATAGGGAGGTATCCACTTTTGAAAGGAATCGGAGGGAGTGAACGTTCTGCTCCACATGGATTGCTCCAAAGTTATAGTCAATCTTCACTCCCGCTGTTGCAAGGGGAGGATAATTCTCAGATTCAAATGCATCAAAATGCATGCTCTCTACTTTTTTAGACCGATTGCCCCTTAAAAGTTTGGAATCAAAATAGAGACAGACTTCAGGCACGATCGGTTTCCCCTCAGTTGAAGCGGAAGCAATCTCTAGTGCCGTAATTAAATTTTCACGAGCATCCGACCTTGGTTCAGTAATTGGTAATTGAGCTCCGGTGAGTACCACAGGCTTACCGATACCTGGAAGCATAAAGCTTAGTGCAGAGGCAGTATAGGCCATCGTATCTGTACCGTGTAAAATAACAAAGCCATCTTGTTCATGGTAATTCTCAAATACAATCTTTCCCATGGCTTGCCAATGCTCCGGCTGAACATTGGAGGAATCTATCGGATTTTCGAAAGAAATTACCGTCAGGTCCAGAAAGAGGTTTCGTAACGTAGGAAGCTGTTCTAGAATAAGAGAGAAATCAAACGGCACCAGAACCCCATGCAAATCACGTGTCATGCCAAAAGTACCACCGGTATAGATGATCATGATTTTAGCTTTGACTTGCTCAGGAAGAGCTGTATTAATTTTTATTTTTTTATAATTCATTTTTAAGGGATTCAAATTTTGGATTTGTACAAGTTAAAGCCATTCGCAGTCGACTTTCTTTGAAGTTCTTCCAATGTTATCTTTTTTAGCTCTGCAACTTTATTAGCAATCAGAAGAAGGTAAGCGGGTTCATTTCGCTTTCCCCGATGCGGAACCGGAGCTAAATAAGGACTGTCTGTCTCTAATACTATTTTGTCCAAGTCAAGATCGGGAATGATTTTATCCATCCCCCCATTCTTGAAAGTACTGACACCACCTAATCCTAAGTAGAAACCCATTAAGTTGATCCGTTTGGCTTGCTCAAGTGTACCGCCAAAACAATGAAAGACACCTGTCAGTTTATCATCAGCATGCGGCTCCAACAATGCTATAGTTTCCTCTATCGACTCGCGGCAATGAATAACGAGAGGCAAATCATATTTCACGGCCCAGCCAACCTGAATAGTAAACGCTTCCTTTTGTTGCTCCCAAAATGTTTTATCCCAATAAAGATCAGTACCCATCTCCCCGAGTGCGGCAAATTTCCGTTTTGAAAGCCAGCTCTCAACACTGTACAGTTCCTTTTCAAAGCCTTGCTTAACGGAACAAGGATGGAGACCCATCATTGAAAAGCATACGCCCGGGTTTTTGTTTTCCACCTCCATCATCGCATCGACAGATGTATGATCAATATTGGGCATAAAAATCCGCTCGACTCCCTGTTCTCGACTAACTCTGATCATCTCATCACGATCGGCATCGAATTCCTTTGCATAAACATGCGCGTGTGTATCTACCCAGAAGTTCATTTCAATAAATTGTCAATGGCTTTATTCAACGATGCTGATGGAAAGTCATGATTGTTAAACCCCGTATAATGTACAGCTTTAGTTAAAGCAAAATTCAACTCAAATTCTTCTTGTGGAAGGTAAAAAGCAATTCCTTTCATTTCCAATTGTTCTGCAAGATACTCTTGCTCCGTCTGCCCCGGTGTGGGTACGAAAATAACACGTCCACCCAATCGTGTGAAATCCATAATAGAACTGTAACCCGATCGGGAAATAATAATGCCGGAATCTTCAATGGCTAATTGCAGTTCATTCGAAGATAGATAATTTACAATCTCTAATTGGGCATATACTTCGCTTTTTGCTTCACCTCTAGGTAAGCCCCTAACCAAAAGACATGGCTTACCTGAAAGAAGAAGTTGATTTTTTAGGATGTCTTCAAATTTAGATCGCTGCGGCTCCGGTCCGGTTAAAACAGCAAGCACTTCATATCTCTTTGGTCGATCAATAAAAATAGGTGGATTAAATCGGGAGAGCATCCCGATATAATCTATCGTCAAATCTTTTGATTCGGAAAGTTTTTCAGTGATTCGGTTTTCCGGAAAATCTGGTACCCAACACCGATTGAATTTTTTAATCTGAAGCCGGTTAAAGAAATTAATTAATGGCCCTATCCATTTTAACAGTGGAGGCATTAAAAGATGAATCTGATGTGTTATGAAAATTGAGGGCACGATATCAGACCAGCAGCCATAACGGCAATCTGAAATCACACAATTAATTTTTCTTTCTTTTACAATCTTGGCCACTTCATGATGCTC
Organism: Bacteroidia bacterium; assembly: GCA_031401775.1. GTDB lineage: Bacteria > Bacteroidota > Bacteroidia > Cytophagales > Cyclobacteriaceae > ELB16-189. The sequence continues at coordinate 12,738 of JANNRV010000197.1, forward strand.
CTTACGAATAGCCTTAATGAATTTTGGCAATTGAAGAAAGATATTGATCATAAAAGGCAATCGCAATGAATACTGCACGCTGTATGAAACGATTTCATGAAACTCTAGAGTGGAGAATTCCTTCTTCAAAAGTAACAAGGCCTCACCACTCGTGGCTACCGTGACTTCACAATCTCGTTTGTTAAGTTCAGTGATGATGGGAACGCATCGGGTAGCGTGACCAAGACCCCAGTCGAGCGGACAAATTAATATTCGTGTAGGATTGTTTTGATTCACTTAATACCCGGCAAAGTTGGAATACCTTCAAAGGTAAAGCCCTTATTGGAAAAGTGATCTAAAAAACGCGGTAGTGCATAATTCATATTTTTCTCAGCCTTAAGGCTATCGTGGAATACAACAATTGAACCCGGACGAATTGCAGCAATAGAACCCTTAAGACAACGATCAGGTGAAACATTCCTTGCATAATCGTGCGTCAGCACATCCCACATAATGATTTTATAATTCTTCAGTGCCTTAATCTGAGATCGCGTTATTCTCCCATAAGGAGGGCGAAATAAATGAATTGACGATTGACAATTGACTATTGACAATTCATTGTCGCACAGCTTCACATTCTCAACATAATTTTTAACCGAGGTATTCCATCCTTTCAGGTGGTTGAAGGTATGGTTTCCAATAGTGTGCCCCGCCTCAACAACTTTTTTAAAAACCTCCGGATGCTTTCGGACATTATCACCAATGCAAAAAAATGTTGCTTTCGCCTTTACCTTTTCCAATTCAGCCAAAACAAATTCGGTGACCTCGGGCACGGGCCCATCGTCAAAGGTGAGATAGATTTTTTTTTCCTGAGTAGGAATCTTCCAGGTGAGATCAGCATAAAGCCATGGGAGGAAGAAAGGACTTTTAAACATGATCTTAAAAAGTTAAAGAAGAATAATTCTTTTACTCCACACGGCAAGAGAGCATAGTAATATCATCACGGTATCCATTACGGCCTTTGAAACCATCCAAGTTCACGATAATGTCCTGATGAATTGTTCTAAGGTCTTTATGTTGGTTCTTTTTGAAATATTCTGTCAACGACTCGATGCCAAATTCCTGTCCCTGCTCATTGACTGTTTCAGTGAGGCCATCGGTATACAGAAAAAGCAGAAAATCATCCAAATCGGGAATGAATCCTTCATTTAAGAAGGGCAAAGGATCCATGGCACCTAAAACGGTTGACCCCTCCTCTAAAAGGCGCAGTCCATTTTTACGATCCAACAACAAGGGAGGATTATGACCCGAATTAACATAAATCATCGTCTTTAAATTGATATCATAGATGGCACCGAAGAAGGTGATGAACTTCTCCCCCTTTGTATTTTCCAACACCTGATAATTGAGCGCTTCAACAATCTCTTTCAGGTTGGGTGTTTGTCGCAGCAACGTTCTTAGCGAGGCCTGAAAATTGGACATCATTAATGCAGCGGGTATTCCCTTGCCGCTTACATCAGCCACACAGATTAGAAACTGATTCTTATTGATTGGAACGTAATCATAGTAGTCCCCTCCAACCCTGTCATGAGGAAGATAACTTGCCTCGATCTTTAGATGAGGTGTATTAGGAAGTTTCTTTGGAAAGAGAAACTGTTGCACATCACTGGCAATTTCAAGCTCTTTACGGAACGCCTCCTGCTCCAATTGTCTTCGGGCAAGTTTCTTATTCTCAATGGCAACAATAATGATGTTGCTGAGGGCTTGTATGAATTTAATACTCTCCTCATGATCGTGGTTGTCTTTATGTTCAAGTCCCCCAACAAAAATAAGTGCCAGGGTTTCAGACTTATGAGCAATGGGAATAACCAAATCAAATTCTTCAAACTCACAATTTTCAAATTCATTCATCCGATGAATATTCTTCACCATCTTGAAACGCTCATCCAATCTTATTTTATGATAATTTTTTTGCGATCCAAAGCTCACCTTACAACTCCAGATTTCATCAAATACAAATAGCACAAGTTTCTTTATGTTGAGATTGGAACGCAGCGTGAAATTGAAGATTTTATAAAGCGACTCCTCCGGGAGATTGCTGTTGATGGCCTGTGTGATCTCCAGCAACGCATTGAGCTCCATCTCTTTCTTCTCAATAAGGGCTTTTAGCGTTTTGTCTTCCATTCCGTAAAAATAAAGCGTTTACGGTTAAAATATGGAAGTTGGGAAGAATTAATACTTGAATGGATCTTCAGATTTTTCTTTCCTTCCAGATAGAGGAAATGAAAGTTGAAGCCATAGCGATCGAAACAACATAGACAGGGTAAATGAGCTGGAGCAACAGAAAATAAAATGTTCTCCATTTGACTCTAAGAAAAGCGCTGACCTTTGACAGGAAGATAAACTCAAACACAATCTTGCCGCCAACCAGGAAGAATGCAGTTTTCAGATCCAACTTATGAGTCAGCGTCAAAACCACAACGCAAATAAAGGAGAGCTGAAAAAAGAAAATATAAAGGGCAAGAAGTTGAGTAGCTGCGGAAGAATTGTATTTCCATTTTCCTGCCCAACGCAATCTTTGATAAAGAAAATCCTTCAAAGACTTCTGAGCCTTTGTTGGTACAACCGATTCCGGGTTGGGTAAAAAACAAATGCTCTCTGGAAATTTTGAATTGATTTTCCTCATGAGAAATTCATCGTCACCGGAAGAAATGCTGAAGTTGCCTTCATAACCATCTACTTCGTAAAAAGCAGTCTTCAAAAAAGCAAGATTGGCTCCATTGCACATGCTCGGATATCCTATAGTAAGCGTGGATGCTCCCGATCCAATCAGGCTAATGAATTCCATTGTCTGAAGTTTAGAAAAGAAAGAATCATTCTCCTCAATCTTCACTCCTCCGAAAGTCATCTTTATACCATCACGTTGAAATTGATCAGCAATAGAGGCTAACCAATCCATTGGCAAGCGACAGTCCGCATCGGTAGTAACAATGATGTCGCCAATTGATTTTTCAATACCAAGAGTGATTGCCTTCTTTTTTCCTTCATTCTCTGCCGGTAAACTGATCAATTTAAAATTGGGAAGAGAAGCGATCTTCAAGGCTACCCTATCACTTGAACGATCGGTTGAGTGATCGTCAACAAAAACTACTTCATACAATGCGGAGGAGTAACTCTGATTGACAAGATCATCAATACTATTTTCAAGGTTATCTTCTTCATTTCGAAAGGGAATGACAACTGTGATTTTTCCGGTTATCTTATGGCGACCTTCGAAGACTCTATTCACCATTGCTTTCTCCCATCCATAGAGCAGCACCAGCATCAGCAGAAAGTACAATCCAAAAATGAAAAGGAAGAAAACAGTCATTGCATTAATTCGTAGCTTTGAACGATTCGTTATTTACTAAATATTGAAATCAAATCAAGGGCAAGTTGGTTTAGGAAAAATGGAAAAAAAAGTAATTAAAGAAAAAATCATTCTAGGTCTTGATCCGGGGACCAACGTGATGGGCTATGGCATTGTACTCATCAAAGGTGTAAAGATCAAGCTCTTGCAATTCGGTGTCATTCACTTGAACAAATATGAAAGTCATGAGCTAAAACTTAAGAAGATTTTTGATCGTGTCCTGAGTTTGTTAGATGAGTTCAATCCCGATGAAGTTGCCTTGGAGGCTCCCTTCTTTGGTAAGAACGTACAATCCATGCTGAAACTGGGGAGAGCACAGGGCGTGGCCATGTCTGCGGCACTTTACCGCGGAATTCCAATTATCGAATACGCGCCAAAAAAAGTAAAGCAGTCTGTGACCGGAAATGGAAATGCTTCCAAAGAACAGGTGGCCAGAATGCTGATGCAAATATTAGCAATCAAGGAACTCCCTAAACTACTTGATGCAACAGATGCATTAGGGGTTGCCGTCTGTCATCATTATCAAAATGGAGTAGAGCGGACAAAAAAGAAATCGTGGGAAGCCTTCGTAACCGATAATCCGAAACGAGTGAAGTGATTTTTAAAGCACTGACTTATATTGCGCCAAATTTGAATTCATGATCAATTCCCTTTATTCCTTTGATAATTCAAGAGCCAAGAAAAGACGTTACCAAAAAACATTAGATTTTCTAAACAAAGGTGTCTCCGCTCCTGCCGTCATTCTCGACCTTGGGACACCTAATGCCTTTTCAGAAATCATGAAACAAAATGGCTTTATCGTTCTTAACACAAAAGGCGAAGATCTGGACGAAACCCCCGAAGTAATAGGACAAATTGATGCCGATGTCGCCACCGCATTTGAAATCTTTGAGCATTTATTAAATCCACTTGGCGTATTGAAAGCCTTAAAGGCAGATAAGCTAATTGCCAGTGTTCCCCTCTCGCTTTGGTTTGCTAAAGCCTATCGTAACAAAAATGATCGATGGGATCAGCACTTTCATGAATTTGAAGACTGGCAATTCGATTGGCTATTGGAAAAAGCTGGATGGGAAGTAGTGCGAAGGGAAAAGTGGACAAGTCCTATTCTTGTTCCGGGCTTTCGTCCATTGTTGCGGGCGATCACCCCACGCTATTATATCGTAGAAGCTCGCAGAAAAAAGGCATGAAAAAGATTCTGATTCTTGCTTTCACTAATCTCATGCATGATGCGCGCGTTTCACGGCAGATAGACTTTGTTAAAAAAAATTATTCAATCACTGTTGTGTGCTTTGAGGCAGCCGATGATCCGGACTACGAAATTATTCGTATCACCAAGACTAACCTCACACTCTTTAGAAAAGCAATCTCTTCATTTTTTTTAATCACCGGATTTTATACGATTGCGTATCGTTTACTTCATAATTATAGTTACCTGAAGAAACAACTAGCGCATCGGAGCTTTGACTTGGTTATCGCAAATGACATTGAGAGTCTACCCTTAGCTTTTCAATTGGCTCGCGATACCAAAGTCTTATTTGATGCACACGAGTTTGCTCCAAGACATTTTGAAGACAAGCTTAGCTGGAGGATCTTTTTTCAAGGCTTCAACAAATACCTCTGCGAAAAATATATTCCCAAAACTCATGGTATGACAACCGTGGGCGAAGGTCTAGCTAATGAATATGCAAAGCAGTATGGAGTCAAGCCTGTTCTAATTACCAATGCAACTCGGTACTATGATCTCATGCCCTCGGAAGTTGAGTCAACTAAAATAAGAATGATTCATCATGGTGGGGCTAATTATTCCAGAAGGCTTGAACTCATGATTGAAATGATGGATTTGTTGGATGAAAGGTTCACATTGGACATGATGCTCATCACCCCGGAAATGGGGAATAGTAAAACAAAAAACTATATTAGTGAGCTGCAGGAATTAATTCGGAACAAACCGAAAATAAAAATTCTTCCACCGAAAAAGAGTCATGAAATTGTTCCCTTCATTAACCAGTATGACATAGGCGTATTTCTGCTTCCTCCTGTTAACTTCAATTATGAAAACACGTTACCGAATAAGTTATTTGATTTCATTCAAGCACGGTTAGCGATTGCTATAGGCCCTACTCCTGAAATGGCAAAACTTGTAAGACATTATGATATAGGAGTAATATCAACTGAATTTACTCCTCAAAGTCTGGCGGCTCAACTAATTAATCTCTCTAAAGAAAAAATAGAATATTTTAAACTAAATACAATCAAAGCTGCTATAGAACATAATGCGGAGGCTAACAATGTAATCCTGAATCAATTTATACAGGAATTATTAGGCTAGTTCGACTTTTATTACCTTAACCTTAGATTTTGCTTCTCAATCAGCCAAATATAGTAAAATTTAACCTCAATCATGACTTTTCAAGGTTATAATCCATAAAAGTTATACTTTTACAGGATTATGATCAGCAGAATACTTGAAAAATCCATCAAAGGCCATTTTCAATCAGGGAAGGCAATTATAATAATAGGCCCCCGGCAAGTTGGAAAGACTACACTCCTGGAGATCATCTCAAGCTCTCTGAACAAGCGGGTGCTTATGCTCAATTGTGATGAACCCGATACCCGAAAATCGCTTTCGGAAAAAACCTCAACCGAATTGAAGGCCCTGATAGGGAATCATGAGGTTGTGGTAATAGATGAAGCGCAACGGGTCAAAAATATTGGCATCAGTTTGAAACTGATCACCGATCAAATCAAAAATGTCCAACTCATTGTCTCAGGCTCCTCCGCGCTTGAATTGGCCAATGAAATAAATGAGCCCCTTACCGGAAGAAAATGGGAATTTATGATGTACCCGTTGTCCACCCAGGAAATGGTGACCCACCATGGCGGAAATGATGAGAGAAGATTACTCAATACCAGGTTAGTCTTTGGAATGTACCCCGATGTAATCAATAACCCGGGCAGGGAAAAGGAGGTATTAAAAAATCTTACGGATAGCTATCTATACAAAGACTTGTTTTCTTTTAAAGATGTTCGCAAGCCGGAAGTGATAGAAAAAATTCTACAGGCATTAAGTTTGCAAATAGGATCGGAGGTCAGCTTTCAGGAATTGGCTCATACCGTCCGATCGGATCCTGCCACAGTGAGTCGGTACATTGACTTGCTTGAAAAAACCATGGTGGTGTTCAGGCTTCCTTCCTTCAGCCGCAACCTCAGGAACGAGTTGAAGAAGAGCAGGAAGATTTATTTTTATGACAACGGGGTGCGAAATGCCCTTATTGCAAACTTCCAAGCCCTTGAATTACGAAAGGATGCAGGGGCACTTTGGGAAAATTTTATAGTCAGTGAGCGGTTAAAATACACTCAGTATAATTCCATCTGGGTGAACCGGTTTTTCTGGAGAACAAAACAACAACAAGAGATCGATTATCTGGAAGAGCGTGATGGCAGAATTTACGCCTTTGAAATAAAGTGGGGAACTGAAAAGAAAATCAAACCATCAACAACCTTTACCAATGCCTATCCCAACCATGAGTTTAACATAATTACTCCTGATAATTACTTTTCTTTTTTAACCTAACTTCAATGGGCCTCGTCATTCGCCAAAGCTTTTATTCTACGATCATCTCCTACATCGGTGTAGTGATTGGGTATGTAAATCTGCTCTATCTATATCCAAAATTCATGCAGCCCGAACAAGTGGGCTTGTTGCGTACTATACAGGACGCTGCTATTCTGTTTACCCCCTTTGCTCAGTTTGGGCTGGCTCAGACTATTGTAAGGTATTTTCCAAGATTAGTAAAAGATCAAAATACCTCAGGTAGCTTTATTAGTCTTATGCTTGCTCTATCAGTGGGTGGGTTTGCCATTTTTTTTATTGCCTTTAAGATATTTGAAAACCCTCTTCTCTCCTATTTTGAAAGTAATGCCCGGGAAATCATCAACTATGCTTCCCTGGTTTTGTGGCTTACGCTTATCCTGCTGCTCATCGCAGTGCTGGAGGCCTATTCAAGATCTTTGCTAAAAACTATTTTTCCCAATCTATTACGCGAAATAGTCGCGCGACTATTATTAGCCATATTGATCATCCTCTATTTTCAAGGTTATCTCGACTATCATCAGTTTATCATTAGTACAGTAATCGCTTATTTGCTTTGCCTTGCTGCACTCTTACTCTATCTGTGGCTGGGCGGGCATCTTAAGTTGACAACTCAATTCAAGCAACTTGACTCGGCAAAATTTCCGGAACTGATTCAATACAGTTTGCTCAGTTTTGCAGGAACGGCCGGACTTATCATCATTGGTAAAGTGGATAGTCTAATGATCTCCGGTATGATTGGCCTCGCAGCCAATGCAGTCTATACCACCGCCTTTTACATGGCAACCGTCATTGAAGTGCCCAAACGCGCTCTAAGTCAGGTGGCCATGCCGCTTATTGCCCGTGCATTCGAGAAAAATGACATGAAAGATATTGCTACCATTTATCGGAAGACATCCATTAATCAATTTATTATTGGAACGTTACTGATCATCGGAGTGTGGATCAATCTGGATAGTATTTTTCAATTGATGCCCAGGAATGAAATTTATGAAGCTGGTAAATGGGTAGTGATTATTATAGGGCTTGGTAAATTGGCAGATATGCTGTTTGGTCCCAGCAGTGAGATCATCGTTCTCTCAAAATATTACAAGTTCAATATTATTTTGATCCTCAGTCTTGCCGTAGTGATTATTATTTCCAACAACCTGCTCATTCCTATATACGGCATCAATGGTGCTGCTATTGGATCTGCTGTGGCGCTTGTTTTGTTTAATGTTGCAAAATGCATCTTTATCTACGCAAAGTTAAAAATGCAGCCATTTGATTTGGCCACGCTAAAAGTTCTGCTGATTGGCATAGCTGCTTTCGTACTTAATCTTATTATCCCAAAACAGGCCAACTTATTTTTTGATGTGGTATTACGTTCCGGAGTCATTGCAATTTTCTATTCCGTCCTTATTCTTTTTTCAAACGCATCACCGGACGGGAATTCTTTGCTCAAAAGAATTCTTCAATTAGTAAAAGGGAATTCTAAAAACCTGGAATGATCGTAATTCCGAGGGAGGTATGACAGAAGAATCTATAGTTACACGTTTGAATTAGTAGATTCTTCACTGCGTTCAGAATGACACTGAGTTTTTAGAACTGCCCTAAAGTGATTCCAGTAACGTCATCAATTGAAGGGTTAGATTTTTTCGGCTGTAACGAGAGACATCACGAGTGCTGGCGGTATTTCCATCTCTCCAACTAGCATAAAATTTCATCAATGCATCCTTTATTCCGTCATGATCTACTCGCTCAAGAATGATTCCTGCATTGGTTTCCTTGAGGACGACAGCAGCATCTCCATTCGTTGGTCCAATGCCAAGGATAAAATTTCCTGAAGCCAAATATTCAAACAATTTGCCCGGGAGATTGCCGGGTGCAATGGCAGTATGAGCCAGAACAAGAAGTTGAACATCGGTCTCTCCATACAACTGTAGCAATTCATCATGAGGAATGGTGTCGCTGAAAGAAACTATCTTCTTCAACGTTTCATCTTCTGTTACATATTTCCGAAAAACCGAATTAACATTTCCTATAAATTCAACCTTAACATTACCAGCAAATCCTGTTTCTATCTCACAAAGCTCCCGAATGGATTGAAGGATGGGCCGAGGGTCACGCAGTTCATCGACTATCCCGATATGTCGCAATGTAAATTGTGAAGTCCTTTTCCTTTTAACAGAGGCAAAGTCATCCACATCAAATCCATTGGTCAAAAGGTTTACTTTTCGTCCACCCAATTCTTCAAATCGTGCTACGTGAAAAGGTGCAATGGTGATGACGCAATCTGCTGCTGTCAACACTTCATGTTCTTGTTTTCGGTGCACTCGTCTGGCAATGCTCGTTAGCGAAAGCGTATCCAATAGATCCCACTCACTCCAGGGGTCACGAAAATCTGCAACCCACTTTAGCGTGCTTATTTTTTTCTTTAATCTCAACCCAATCAAATGAATACTGTGGGGTGGTCCTGTTGTGATGATTGTTTCAATCTGATTACTTTTAATAAAGTCTGCCAGGAAACTTACAGATGGCCTTGCCCAAAAAACGCGGGCATCGGGAATAAAAAAATTACCTCTAATCCAAGTGCTTATTTTTTGAAAAAATGATTTCCTCTCCGTTGAAATCAAATCACTTAGTTGGATTGATTTCCTTCCAAAGATTTTAGAGAATTTGAAGAATATGTCATAAGGCTCCCAAATTGGAAGTTTAATTACCTCTACAGAAGCCGGTATTTCTTTTTGAAGAGATTCATCTTGAATGGTAAAGGATGGATTCTCCGGAGTAAATACAATTGGCTCCCATCCCATCGAAGGCAGGTATTTGACAAACTTGAGCCATCGTTGAACTCCACTTCCTCCGGAGGGTGGCCAATAATAGGTGATGATTAGTACTTTCTTATTCAAAATTCAAGATTCAAAATTCAAAATTAGGAAGTTCATTTGGATAACCTCATTCAATATTGAACCTTGAACCTTGAATCTTGAATAATTCCAAAAATTTTATCAATCTCAATCGGGCTAAACCATTTAATTTCCTCATCCTTTTTAAACCATGTCATTTGCCGCTTGGCATAATGCCTTGAGTTTCGCTTCAACAAACGAATGGCTTCCTCACGATCATACAATCCATCTAAATATCCAAAGATTTCCCGGTACCCAACGGTTTGGAGTGCATTTAACTCTCGTTGTGGGTATAGTTGTTTAGCTTCATCAAATAAGCCAGACGCAATCATACTATCCATCCGTTGGTCAATTCGATTGTATAACGCTTCTCTGCCTAACTCCAATCCGATCTTTATAATGGAAAAAGGATGTTCTTTCTTTTTTCTGTTGCGCAATTCATTCAACGACTTCCCTGCAGCGTAATTCAGTTCCAGTGCGCGCATCAAACGTTGTGGATTCTTTACATCTGCCTGAGCAAAGTAATCAGGATCGACCGCCTCCACTTTCTCTTGCAGCCAACTCAATCCTTTTTCTCTGTATTCATTTATAATTTGCGCTCGAACGGCTGACGGTACATCAGGCATATCATCAAAGCCCTCACACACGGCCCTTACATATAATCCGGAGCCACCGCAGAGAATAACAGTGTCCTTCTCCTTAAAGAGTTGGTTAAGTAGATTTAGAGCATCTCTTCCGAATTGGCCCGCATCATATTCTTCCTTAATCGATTTCGTGTTAACAAAATGATGAGGCACTTGCTTCAATTGATCGGGTGATGGCTTTGCCGTACCTAGTTCCAATTCGGTGTAAATCTGCCGAGAGTCTGCGGATAGAATCTCAGTTTTAAAGGCCTCAGCAAGTTTAATTGCCACAGCGGTTTTCCCAACAGCCGTGGGCCCCACAATAACGATAAGCTTCTTACCCACGTTCATTTTACAAATGTACGAGGTCTGATTTACGAATTACGATGAACGAAGAAATCACCTTGCTCCTTCAATTCACTATCCAAATCTTAAATCAGATATCTTAAATCGTAAATCCTAAATTATCAACTATCTTGCACCGTTAAATTCGCCACTACGAATGATTAAATACACGAATCAATTCCTGACCAAACTCGAGGATCTTATTGCCGAGTCGGACTATATCCTTCGCTATGAAAAAGGTAACTTTAAATCAGGGTATTGCTTGCTAAAAGAGCAGAAAATAATGATTGTCAATAAGTTCTATACCACGGAGGGAAAGATCAACACCTTATTGGATATTCTTAAAATCATTACACTGGATACCAAAAGATTCACTGAGAAAAGCCATAAACTTTATCAGGAGCTATCGCAAACTGATGTGAGTGTGTGAAAGTTACCCTTCTTGGCACCGGCACTTCGCAGGGCGTACCCGTCATCGGATGCGAGTGCGAAGTCTGTAGGTCATTGGACTATCGTGACAAACGACTCCGCTCCTCCGTTCATGTAGAAGTCAACGGAGTCAGCTTTGTCATCGATACAGGACCGGATTTTCGTCAACAGATGCTACGCGAAGGAATACAGCGACTGGATGCCGTTGTCTTCACACATAGCCACAAAGACCACACGGCAGGGCTCGATGATGTAAGAGCCTACAATTTCAAGCAGAATATGGACATGCCTGTCTATGGCATGCAGCAAGTTCTTGATCAACTTAAGATTGAATTTGCGTATGCCTTTACTGAAAAAAAATATCCCGGAATTCCACAACTAAGGCTGCATAACCTCAACGAGGATGAGTTTGAAATTCATGGACTCAAAATAACTCCGCTACCCGTAATGCACCTGAAGTTACCTGTTCTTGGATTCCGGATTGGTTCGTTTGCTTACATCACCGATGCGAATGAAATACCTGATAAGACGTATCAAAAGTTAAAAGGAGTTGACGTTCTGGTGCTGAATGCACTTCAGCATGAGAAGCACATTTCTCATTTTAATTTGGATGAGGCAATTCAGGTTGCGCAAAAAGTAGGAGCTGGCAAAACCTATTTCACACACATCAGTCATAAACTGGGATTGCACAAATCTGTGGAAAAGGAATTGCCTCCAACTATCTTCCTGGGCTACGATGGCCTTGTTTTTATCTTTTAGCGGTGCACAATAATTATTTCTTTCTAAAGGAACTCAGTAAGGTACTGCACCAAAAACTTGAGGGGTTTACGTTGGTCTCTTGCTTCAGCCAGAACAAAGAGGAACTAATTATTGAACTCAATGATTCGAAAACATCATTCCTTATTAAAGCCAGCCTTCAATCCGGCTTTTGCTGCCTCTCTTTTCCATCTGAATTCAATCGGGCGCGGAAGAATAGCGTTGATCTCTTCCCTTCGCTCATCCTTAAGAAAGTAACAGGTGTAAGGCAGTTTCAAAATGAACGTAGTTTTTCCATTGAACTGGAATGTGGCCTTTACCTCCTCTTTAAAATGCATGGCAATCGAGCGAATATCATTCTCTTTGAAAATGGTATGGCCACAGCACTGTTTAGAAATCATCTTCAGTCAGATCTGGAAATTAAATTATCAGAGCTAGATCGGACTATTGATTTGAGTAAAGAGAATTTTTTCTCCAATCAGGAAAGATTAAAAGAAGTCTACTTCACTTTCGGTAAAGAGGTCTGGAATTGGCTTGATGAAAAAGGTTTTGCTGATGTCAGCATCGAAGAAAAATGGACACTGATTGAGAAGGCTTTGAAACATTTGGCGAGTCATGACTATTTTATTGCTGAAAATAAAGGGAAGTTGATTTTCTCATTACTTCCATTCGGCAAAATCATAAAACAAATTTCGGAACCTATTGAAGCCGTAACAGAATTCTTTTCGCTACATGCCATCACCAATGCCTTCTCTTCAGAAAAATTACAGGCGTTGAAGCAGCTTTTCTCACAACGAAGTGCTTGTTCAAATTTCATTTCTAAAAATCAGGAAAAGCTAAACGAATTAATCAACGATACGCATTATCAGATTTGGGCAGATCTCATTATGGCCAATATGAACCAAATTAAGTCAGGAGCGGACTCCGTAACGGTTAATAACTTTTATGATGACAATAAGCCTATTTCGATAAAACTAAAAAGAGACTCCACGCCTCAAAAGAATGCCGAAATATTCTATCGCAAAGGAAAAAATCAACAAAAAGAAATACAAAAACTAAAAGATTCGATTGCCAGTAAGGAGAAAGCGATGGTAAAGTTAGATCATCAAATCACAATTATTGAAAGTCTAACAGATTTAAAAGAGCTACGCAAAATAATTGGAGAAACTGACTCATCTCCGAAGAAAGAAAAGCAACCTAAATTATCACCCTATAATGAGGTTGAGTTTAAAGGATTTAAAATTTGGATAGGCAGAAATGCGGAGAGCAATGATACACTTACACTTAAGCATTCATTTAAAGAAGACTTATGGCTGCACGCCAAAGATGTGGCAGGCTCACATGTTCTGATCAAGCATCAATCCGGCAAGAGGTTCCCAAAAGATGTAATTGAACGAGCAGCTCAACTTGCCGCATTTCATTCCAAACGGAAAAATGAATCACTTTGCCCCGTGACCGTCACACCCAAAAAGTTTGTGAGGAAGCGTAAGGGTGACCCCGCAGGCGCGGTGGTGGTAGAACGAGAAGAAGTGATCTTAGTGGAGCCGTTGAAATAAAGCTTTATCCGGAATCAACTGCCTCTATTTAACCACGTTCACTTTAATCATATTCGTTCGGCCACGTTCCTGAATGGGCATACTCGCAAGAATAATAAAAGTATCTCCCGACTTAACATGTCCATCGCGTTTTAAAATCGCTTCAACATCGGCAATCGTCTCATCGGTAGAGGCTGCTTTATCATAATGATAAGCACGTGTTGCCCACACTAAATTCATCGTGTTGATGATGGTACCGTTGCTTGTAAAGGCGAAGATATTTGCATTGGGTCTATGCGAAGCGGCCTTATAGGCGCTGTACCCAAGCTGGGTCATTCCTACAATGGCTTTTGCACCAACATCTTTGGCCAGTTTACAGGCAGTTAAAATCAACGAGTCAGTGAAATAAGTAGGTGAGTTAAGCTCAGCTTCCCTGAACTTGTAAAAAATATTCCCCTGTTTCTCCACAGAGCCAATGGTGCGCACCATGCTTCGAATAACCTCAATTGGATATTTACCTGCTGCCGTCTCCGCGGAAAGCATCAGCGCATCGGCTCCATCCATTACCGCATTGGCTACATCATTAGTTTCTGCCCGCGTGGGACGTGGATTCTCAATCATGCTTTCCATCATTTGTGTAGCCACAATCACCGGCTTTGCTGCGCGATTACATTTTTCAATCAGCATCTTTTGAACCATCGGCACTTCTTCCATCCATATCTCAACTCCCAGATCACCGCGCGCAACCATGATAGCATCCGTTACTGCTATAATGGCGTCAATATTTTCCAAGGCCTCAGGCTTCTCAATTTTTGCTACAACCCGGGTGGTGCACTTGTTTCTATTGAGAATATCCTTCAATATTTCTATGTCCGTAGCCTTGCGCACAAATGAAAGAGCAACCCAATCCAGGTTGTGCTTCATTCCGAATTCAAGATCATTAAGATCTTTCTCTGTCAATGATGGGGCCGTCACTTTTGTAAAAGGAAGATTAATTCCTTTACGGGATTTAAGTGGACCTCCGTAAATAACAGTACATACAACATCTATATCCCGGACTTCTTTCACTTTCAGTTCAATCTTTCCATCATCGATGAGGATCATGTCCCCTACTTTTACATCTAAAGGAAGTCGCTCATAGGATGTACTCACCAATTCATTATTCCCCAAAACTTCCCTGGTAGTGATGATCAATTCTTGACCTGCTACAATCTCAATCCCAGGCTTCATTTCATTGACCCTTATTTTTGGGCCTTGTAAATCCTGAAGCAACGCAATGCTAGACCCCATCTCTTTGTTTATTTCTCTAACATTGTTAATCACTTTCAAATGATCCTCGTGTGTGCCATGCGAAAAATTCAACCGAAATACATCCACACCTTCCTTGGCAAGTGCCCTAAGCATATCTTTTGAAGCGGATGCTGGTCCTACGGTAGCAACAATTTTGGTCTTATTGTAAGAGATTTTTTCAGTCATGAGATGTTAAAAAATAAAGTGGTCTTTTGATTTTAAAGCGTCCAAAGGTAGGAAAGCAACCCATTCGATGGAAGGAATCCTTTTCAACTCTTCCTGCAATCGATTGCTATCCTTCTCTTCGCCTTGTGACATCAGGATAAAATCAAAATGGGTGTGTTCCGGGACAAGAAAAGACTTCGCTAAGTCTTGTTCATTGGGCTTGTTTTTAAAAAGGCGAAGGGTATTCAGTGAGGTCTCATGCAGAAAGTGAGAATAAGAAAGTTGGTTTTTAGCGCTAATCTGAATGATCAGATCAGGCTGCTTCACCAATCGGATAGCAAGTGATTTATTCAGTTCCCAAGCAAGACGATATCCTTTGGCAGAAGAGGTTAGACCGATGAGCTCGAAGTCATAGGAATAGTCAATTTCGAGCTTGTTTTTTTTCATTTTGATGAATTCGGAATACTTTTTTGCTGAACAATTAACTTCTGTTTCGGATGCTATCCCTTACTTTATCAACTGATTAGATTGGTAAATCCAAAACAATTTCTAAAATTAGAGGAATTTAGCAGCATTTTACAGCTAATGCCTCTTTGCCGAGGTTGTGAAATAGTTTGACAATATTGCTCTAAATCTCTTTATTTGCACAGATTTTTGAATCTCTAAACTAAAATAACATGTCTGAAATCGCACAAAAAGTAAAACAGATCATCATTGACAAACTCGGTGTGGAAGAATCTGAAGTTACTCCTGAAGCAAGTTTTACTAACGACCTGGGAGCTGACTCCTTGGACACCGTTGAACTCATTATGGAGTTCGAAAAAGAATTTAACATCTCTATCCCAGATGATCAGGCAGAGAATATTGCCACTGTAGGACAGGCGATTTCTTACCTCGAAGAGAATGTGAAGAAGTAAATCCTTCACCACGAACTTATTGTATGACTTTTAAGCGAGTAGTTATTACCGGTCTTGGTGCGCTCACTCCTATTGGAAATAATCGTCCCGATTTCTGGGATGGGCTGGCCAAAGGGAAAAGTGGAGCTGCCGCCATTACCAAATTTGATGCTACTCACTTTAAGACCAAGTTTGCCTGCGAAGTCAAGGGCCTTGAAATTGGCAACTACATGGATAGAAAGGAGGCCAGAAAAATGGATCCTTTCGCACAGTTTGCGATGGTGGTGGCAGATGAAGCTATTAAAGATGCCAACCTTCCGCTGACTGAGCTTGACCCCGATCGTGTTGGGGTTATATGGGGCTCCGGCATCGGAGGGTTGTATACTTTTCAGGAAGAAGTTAAATCGTACGCCAAAGGAGACGGTACTCCACGATTTAATCCTTTCTTCATTCCTAAAATGATTCCCGACTTAAGTGCGGGTCACATTTCTATTAAATACGGTTTCAGAGGGCCCAATTTTGTGACTGTTTCCGCATGTGCCTCCTCTACCAATGCTTTATACGATGCCTTCACTTACATCAAGTTGGGCAAAGCGGATATCATTGTCTCCGGTGGATCAGAAGCTGCCGTGTGTGAAGCCGGTGTTGGCGGTTTCAATGCAATGAAGGCACTCTCTGAAAGGAACGATTCACCGGAAACAGCTTCTCGTCCTTATGATAAAGATCGTGATGGATTTGTATTGGGAGAAGGAGCGGGTGCGCTGATACTCGAAGAGTACGAACACGCAAAGAAACGTGGCGCAAAAATTTATGGAGAAATAATTGGAGGAGGCATGTCTGCCGATGCGTATCATATTACCGCACCTCATCCTGAAGGAGCAGGAATTACAAAAGTGATGGAACTTGCTCTTGAAGAGGCCGGAATTGCCCCTTCAAAAGTTGATTACATTAATACGCATGGAACATCAACACCCTTAGGTGATCTTGGAGAAATCAAGGCGATCCAAAAAGTTTTTGGAGAACATGCTTATCATCTTAATATCAGTTCTACCAAATCAATGACGGGTCATCTTTTGGGAGCTGCCGGTGCCATTGAATCGATTGCCTGTTTAATGGCCATCAATGAGAGTATCGTTCCTCCAACCATCAATCATTTCAATGATGATGAAGGTCTTGACCCCAAATTGAACCTCACATTTAATAAAGCCCAAAAGAAGGAAGTGAAAATTGCTTTATGCAATACTTTCGGTTTTGGAGGACATAACTTCTCTATTATTCTTAAAAAAGTAGAGTAAGCCCTTGTGTGGAACTTACTTAAACTAACCAAATCAGGTTCTAAGGCGGATAAGAAACTCGTCACCGCCATCAAGACGATTGCAGGATTTTCTCCTTCCAATCTTGAATTGTACAAACTTGCCTTATTACACAGTTCAAAAGGTAAAGAGATCAATGGCTTCCGAGAGTCCAATGAGCGACTGGAGTACTTGGGTGATGCTATTCTCGGTGCGGCCATTGCCGATTATCTTTTTAAAAAGTATCCGTTTAAAGATGAGGGTTTCCTGACAGAAATCAGATCACGGATTGTGAATCGTGAATCGCTGAATAGTCTTGCCCGAAAGATTGGAATCGGTTCCATTGTTCAGTTTGACCACAAGAACTCACAGCTAAGGCAAGTCATCTTAGGGAATACGCTTGAAGCACTAGTCGGTGCTGTGTATTTGGATAAAGGATTCATTCGATGCAAAAAATTTGTTATCGACAAACTGATCCAGCCCTATTTTGATCTGGAAGTAGTTGTTAATTCAAACAGCAATCCGAAAAGCAAGGTAATCGAGTGGGCCCAGCGCAATGGCAAGGATATTAAGTTTGAAATTCTGGATGTAAAGAAAGGGAAGAACAGTAAAGAATTTTCTGCCCAGGTGCATATCGGAGAGCAACCTTTTGGTCTCGGATATGGTTATACAAAGAAGAAAGCTGAACAAGATGCCGCACAGAAAACCTGCGAAATGCTAAGCCTGACATGACGAAGAAATTAAAAATTGCCGGGGCTACAGTCAATCAAACTCCGATCGATTGGGTAAATAATACAGCCAATATTATCGAAGCAATTCGCGCAGCCCAGGCGCAAGAGGTTAAGCTTCTTTGCTTTCCGGAGATGAGCATTACGGGCTATGGAACTGAGGATCTTTTTCTCAGTGACTGGGTTTCTCAAAAAGCTTGGGACCAAGTTCTGCAAATAAAAAGCACTTGTGATGATATCGTTGTTTGCGTAGGCCTCCCTTGGCGAATGGATGGTATCACTTATAACGGAGTTTGTGTTATTGAAAACAAAAAAATACTAGGCGTAACACTAAAGCAAAATCTGGCGCGCGATGGTGTTCACTATGAGCCTCGCTGGTTCGATGCCTGGCCCGCAGGAAATGTGGTGCAAGTAGAAAACGGTGGCGAAATATTTCCGGTTGGCGATGTCATCTACCAAACTCATGGAATCACATTCGGCTTTGAAATTTGTGAAGACGCCTGGAGGAAGAACCGACCCGGTTACCGACTTCATGAACGCAAGGTAGATCTGATTCTTAATCCCAGTGCAAGTCATTTCGCACTGGGTAAAAGTATGTTGCGTGAGCAGCAAGTGGTGGTAGACGGTTCCCTGAAATTTAACTGTACTTATGTTTTTGTTAATCTTCTCGGCAACGAGGCAGGACGAATGATTTATGATGGAGATATTATTATCGGACAGCAGGGAAAATTAATTGCTGTCAACAAAAGATTGTCGTTCAAAAATTTCAACCTTCTGCCGGCAATCATTGATTTTGAAAAACCAACTGACACGGCAGTTGTAAAATCATTGGATCAAAAAGAAAAGAACGAAGAATTTGGTCGCGCAGCTTCCCTCGCACTTTTCGATTATTTAAGAAAGAGCAAGGCCAAAGGTTTTGTTTTAAGTCTTAGTGGTGGTGCCGATTCATCTCTTTGTGCAATATTAGTGGCAGAGATGGTACGAAGAGCAAGCGAAGAGTTAGGTTGGGAGGGTTTTTGCAAAGCACTAAACTTAGAAATGCTTTCCGGCAAGAAAGCAGCCGTAAATAAACTTCTCACCTGCGCCTATCAAGGCACGGAAAATTCATCTCAAACAACGCTGGATGCTGCCACTCAATTAGTCGAATCGATTGGAGCGAACTTTCATCAATGGAAAATTGACGAAGAGGTAAAAAGCTACAGCTCCAAAATTGAAAAAGTTTTAGGCCGCTCGCTCAATTGGGATCAGGATGATATTGCTTTACAAAACATTCAGGCAAGAGCACGATCGCCCATCATTTGGTTACTGGCCAACATTAAACAATCCATCCTGCTTACCACCTCCAATCGCAGTGAAGGTGATGTTGGCTATGCTACCATGGACGGAGATACAAGTGGTAGTCTCGCTCCCATTGCAGGAATTGATAAGCCTTTTATCATTCAATGGCTGAAGTGGGCAGAACAAGAACTGGGATATCATGGATTAAAAGGAGTCAATGCGCTTCAGCCCACGGCAGAACTTCGACCTCTTGAGCGAACTCAAACGGATGAAAAGGATTTAATGCCCTACACTGTTTTGCTTGCGATAGAAAAGCTGGGAATTCGTGATCGGAAAAATCCAGTTGAGGTATTCATGAGCTTAGAAAATGAATATCCTGATAAGCAAGTCTTAAAAAATTATATCAAGAAGTTCTTTCGACTGTGGGCTGCCAACCAATGGAAACGTGAGCGCATTGCCCCCTCTTTCCATTTTGACGATCTGAATGTTGATCCCCGAAGCTGGTGCCGTTTTCCTATTCTTTCTGGAAGTTTCTCCGGTGAATTGGCAGAACTGGATGACCTTTAGATTAATAGCACACAGCAATCATAAGAGGCGGCTCACCTTAAAGGTGTCTTAATGAAGCACACCTCCAGATCATGACTACCCTTTCTACATCACGGTATCAGGAATCAGGAAACCCACCTTCTTTCCATCAAAAACAGATTGGGTGAGATTACCCCACGCGTTTAAAAAAGCTTCAATCCAAGGGCTAGTACCTCCATTATTCGACTCAAAAATTAGACTTTAGTCATTATCTTTGCCCACATTTTATGTCTAACCCTTAATTATTACTTGTTCAATGGCTACTAGTTTTTTAAGCTACCTCATCTGGAACGGAAGTCCTGAGATTCTTTCAATAGGTTCTTTCCCACTTCGCTGGTATGGATTACTTTTTGCCCTTGGCTTTTTGATAAGCCAGCAAATCCTTTATCACATCTACAAGAAAGAAGGCAAGCCGGAAAAAGATGTTGACACGCTGACCATTTATATGCTCATTGCCACGGTCCTCGCTGCCCGATTGGGGCATGTGATTTTTTATCAGCCTGAACTGATCCTGACAAATCCACTGTCAATTTTTCTTCCCTTTGAATTTTCTCCTGAATTTAAGTTCACCGGATTACAGGGACTGGCCAGCCACGGTGCAGCCTTTGGAATATTATTTGCCCTGTGGCTTTACAGTCGTAAGAAAAAGCCCGGTCAAAATTATATGCAAGTATTGGATCGTATTGTAATTGTGGTTGCCTTGACAGGAGCATTGATACGCTTTGGAAATTTTTTCAATTCTGAAATTATTGGCAAGCCTACGAATGCACCGACCGGAGTTGTTTTTATCAACAAAATAACAGAAGCCATTACCAAGAATGAAGGTAGAGGCACCCCGCTTGACTTTATCGAAGTTAAAAAAAATACAGTGCTACCGAATGGCTCTAATGGGAGAGTGCCTGTTCAACTCTTCTTGTTTTTCAAACCGGGAACTACCGAAGAACGAGCAAAGGAATTTCTCAATTTTGAAGTCAAGTCATACCTCTTCCACTACTATGAATTTGTTGATGAACCTGCCTCTATTCCTCTGGACTTTGTTATCACTAAGGAAACTAACGGAAATATCGCTGCCCGAGTAAATACCTATGGAATCTCACGGCACCCTGCACAACTTTACGAGTCCATTTCAAACCTTCTCCTTTTTGTATTCCTGTACTGGTATTGGAGTAAGCGAAAAGAGAAAACACCCCAAGGAAGGATTTTTGGGTTCTTCATGGTTATCCTCTGGTCGTTGCGATTTGGCTATGAGTTCCTCAAAGAAAACCAAGTGGGCTTTGAAGATAATATGGCTCTGAACATGGGACAGATTCTAAGTATACCGCTTATCATTGTCGGTGTTTTTATATTGATACGTTCTTACCGTCAGCCGGTGGTTAAAGGAGTAGGAGTTTAAGAGAATTTTAAAAAGGTAAGGTGCGGGCATGCTGGTATTTTTAGTAAGTATTCTGAGTTGCTGGAGCAATCCTCGAGAGATAACAGCCGAACGCTACCTTACCCTTCCCGGTGACACAGTTATACTACCTGATTTTGATTCGCTGGATAACCGCGTGTTGCAGCTCAACCGCGTGTTGATCATTGGTAATAAGGTAACAAAAGATCGGATTATCTCCCGTGAACTCTCCCTAAAACCGGGTGATACCATTTCCGCAAAAAACCTAAAGGCTTTATTGCTTCGCGATAAAAACAAAATCTATAATCTCAAATTATTCAATACCGTAGCGTTGAGAACGCTGGAATTGCCTCAGAATCAAATTGACCTTTTGATTGAAGTAACAGAACGATGGTATACTTTTCCGGCACCTATCTTTGAACTCTCCGATAGAAATTTTAATGAATGGTGGCAAAACTACAATCACGACTTAAGTCGAGTCAACTACGGACTTCGGCTCTATCAATATAATTTTCGGGGAAGGAATGAGACATTGAGGCTAACGGCTCAATTTGGATTCACCCGTTATATTGATCTAAGCTATCGTATACCTTACATTGATCGAAAGCAAAAGCATGGTCTTACTTTTAATTTTCTCTATGGCGAGCCGAAAAATGTGGCCTATTTCACAAATGATCACAAACTTGACTTTCTAAGCTTACCCAGTACGGTTCGCATAACTCGTGGAGCAAGTGTTGAATATACGTTCCGTAAGTCTTTTTATGAAACCCATTCTTTCGGTATTGATCTGCGCAGCAGCAGTGTCATTGACACAATACCTTTTTTGAACCCAAATTTTTACCGCAACGGGAGTAACTCACAATTTCTTGCCGCGCTGTCCTATTCCTTTAATTCAGAACACCGTGATGTAATACAATATCCCTTGAAGGGATATCAGCTTACCGGTTTTATTTCGAAAAGTGGTTTAGGTATTGGTGATGATGTGAACCAGTTTGAAGTCAACCTTACCTATGCCAGGCACATTGATCTAAAAAAAGGATTTTACTTCTCCAATTTCACGTCTGCCTACGTAAGCACACCCACAAATCAAGCGTATACAAATTATAGCGCGTTGGGTTATCGAAAGCTCTTAGTAAGAGGATATGAGGTATATGTGATTGAAGGGCCTAACTTTTTTTTGAATAAAACCACTTTAAAGAAAAAGATTTTTTCACGAAATTGGAGAGTTGAATCTATGCCTTTGGAGCAGTTCCGCTATTTTCCTTTAGCCATCTATTTAAAAACCTATCTCGATTTGGGATATGTTGAGAATTATCCACTCTACCAACAAAGTGAAATTAATACCACGCTTTCAGATCGCTTGCTTACAGGTGCCGGAGCCGGGCTCGACTTTGTTACTGTATATGATACCGTTTTGCGTTTTGAATATACCTTTACCCGCGAAGGCACTCGGGGCTTTTTCTTCAATATCAAGAAGGAATTTTAATTTTCTCTAAGAAGTTCACAACTTTTCAGGTTGTCTTTTGGCAACCTACGCTGGGCGCAGTACCTTCATTACTGAAATGAACATTCTATGATTTTAAAAAAATCATACCTCATCCCACTTGGGTTTGCACTTTTGATCAGTGAGATCTGCTTTAGCCAAAGCATCTCTACACTCATGGGCGGGCGGACAGCAGGGCTTGGATATGCATCCTCTACTTTAGCTGATGAATGGGCTATGCTTAATAATGTTGGGGGGCTAGCGAAAGCTGAAAAGTTAAACATGGCTTTTGGATACGACACAAGACCAAAATTGCCTGGTTCAAATCGCATGGCTGCGGCACTTTCAATGCCTGTCAAAATCGGAGCGGCTGGCTTTGGTCTTTTTCGGTTTGGTGATGATCTTTACAGCGAACAAATAATTTCGGCCGGGTACAGCAATCAATTTGGGATCACATCTCTTGGTCTAAAGATAAATTATGTTCAATACAGAGCAGAAGGAATTGGCACCAAAAGTTTCATAGGTATAAGCTTTGGGGGGATTACTGAGCTCACAAAACAAATCTCAATAGGGGCCTATATTGTTAACCTCAATCAGCCCAAGCTCTCTTCCATCGATGATGAACGAGCCCCCACACGATTGGTGGCAGGAATCAGCTTTAAAGCAAGCGAAGGATGCCTTATTCTTTCGGAAGTAGAGAAAGAGCTAAACTACGATGCCACCCTTAAGGCAGGATTAGAGTACAGCATACACAAAAAAGTAAATTTGCGCACGGGGTTTAACCTTCATCCCAATGCAGCATTCTTTGGGTTGGGGTTCAAGGCAGGTAAATTAAAAGTCGACTACGCATTACAATATAATCACACTCTTAGCACAGCCCATCAGGCATCTGCCATTTATTTCATCGAAAAAAAACGGGCTAAAAATGATCCCTAGGAAATCACCCTATTGGTTATCGCGAATTTCATTGGCACTTTTCCTTTCTCTCGCTTTTGCGAATAGTTCGGCTCAGGAATATTATTATAAAGAATTTAATCTTGAAAAATTAGTAGACGATATATTTCCACTCCAAGATTTAGATCTCAATTACGAAGAACTCTATGAAAACCTTGTTCAAATTCTAGCCAATCCCATTGATCTTAATCGGGCATCGGATGAGCAACTCCGATCTCTTCTTATCTTAAAAGAAAATCAAATTGAATCGTTACTGGCTTACCGTGATGAAACCGGGTCTTTCCTATCTGTTTACGAATTGCAGGCCATTCCAAATTTTGATCAGGCTACTTTATCGCGACTTATTCCATTTGTTACCGTGGAGAATAGCTTAAGCGCTTCGAATAAATCGCTATTGAAAAGGATCGTGCAGGAAAAAAATAATTACCTGATCCTGCGTTACGAAAGAACACTCGAAGAGAAGTCGGGGTATAAAACATCGGTCGATTCCGCCAGTCGCTACCGGGGAACTCCAGATAAGTTATATGCCCGCTTTAGAACTGCCCGCAGCGGAGATTTTAGTTTCGGTTTCACACTGGAGAAAGATGCGGGAGAAACACTAAACTGGACTCCGTCCAAAAAACAATATGGCCCAGACTACCATTCATTCCACGGGCAAGTACTAAATAAAGGAAAAATAAAAAACATTATTATTGGCGACTATCAGGCTCAATTTGGACAAGGACTAATGCTAGGAGGTGGCTTTGGTATGGGTAAAGGAGCAGAAACAATTACTACAATCCGTAGAGCAAATCTAGGGTTTATCCCCTATGCATCATTAAATGAATTTGGTTTTTTCCGCGGAGCTGCCCTAACTTATAGTCTTACCAACCATGTAAGCCTTCATTCTTTTGTATCCTCATATCGAAGAGATGGCAATCCGGTTGCAGATACACTTGGTGATTCTTCCTTTATCTCTTCTCTTCCCATCACGGGCTTTCATCGTACCCCCAACGAGCTAGAATCACGAAAACAAATAAGAGAGGACAATGTTGGAATTGTGGTGCAATACAAAGCTAAGTCGATTGACGGAGGCGTTCTCTTTCATCACACGAATTTCAGTTTGCCCATTAATCGAAATCCAAGTCTCTACAATCAATTTAGTTTCAATGAAAAAAATAATACGAACCTGGGTGCCTATCTAAATTATACGTGGCGCAATTTTACACTCTTTAGTGAGGCGGCTCAAACTCTTGAACATGGAAGAGCCTTTACGATTGGTGCTTTAAGCAGTCTCACCAATCAATTGGACATTTCCTTGCTCTACCGAAATTTTGACCGGGATTTTTACAGCTTCTACAGTAATGCACTTTCTGAGAATACTATTCCTCAAAACGAATCAGGTTTCTATTGGGGATCGAAATATATTTTTAATAAAAAATATTCTCTTGCCGGGTATGTTGATTTATTTAGATTTCCCTGGCTTAAGTATAGAAGCTATTCACCCTCCGTTGGAAATGAATGGATGATTAAATTTAACTATCAACCTACAAAGACAGTTAGTCTTTTTTTACAAGTACGAGAAGAATCTAAAGCCCGAAATAGCAACAGCGAGACTACTCTTTACAACACCGCTATTGGCACCAAGCGAAACTATTGGATCAATTGCGATTATGAAGCAGGTCAAAGGCTTAGCTTCAAGACAAGAGCGCAATTGAGTTCTTATTCATTGGAAGGCGCAACAACTAAAGGCTTTGCATTAATCCAAGATGTTAATTTTGAAATTGGAAGGTTTTTATTTTCTACCCGTTATGCCCTTTTCGATACTGACGATTACGACAACCGACTTTACGTTTACGAAAAAGATGTGTGGCTTGCTTTTTCACTTCCTGCTTACTTTGGCCAAGGAATACGCAATTATGTCATGGTACAATATAAAGTAAATAGCAAAGTTGACCTTTGGCTACGGTGGGCTCAAACTCACTATGCCAACCAAGATACCATCGGCAGCAGTAATGAGACGATCAATGGAAATGTTAAGAACGATGTTAAATTGCAGGTCAAAATAAACTTCTAAAACCAAACAATGCACGCTGTCAAACTAGTTACCCCTGGAGTATTATTAGCTCTTTGCATCGGATTAGCCGTCTTTATCTTGGTTTATCGGCTTATTTTCAAGTCAAAACGCTAAACCCTCATTTAAATTTGACTCCAGTTTCGTCTTTTTATCGCCCCCTTTGTAATTTTAACGATAAGGGCTAAAATGATTCTTAAGGGAATTGCACCTTAGTCCCTCAAAATCTAAACCATCATGAGAAAGATTAATTTCATTTTTGCCATTATCCTCATCTCCTTGTTTCTGTTGTCAGTAGCTTCAATTGCTTTTGCCCAGGTAACGAAGAAAACGATGGAGTTGCCGGAGTTTAAGAGCATCTATGTAAACTCAAATTATACAGTTTACTTAAAACAAACTAACAAACAAGAGGTCATTGTAGAAGCAGTAACCGAAGTGTACGAGCTTACCAATATCGTGGTAGACAACGGAGTGCTAATGGTAAATGTAGAGCGCAAACCTGACAGCCCTAACAAAAGCGTTTGGTCAAAAATTGATGATATTAAAGTAAGGCCAACTATGAAAGTATATGTGAGCATGAAAAATGTAAACGAACTTCAAGTGAATGGTGGAGGCAAAATAATTTCAGAAAATTCAATTGCAGCCGACTACCTCAACATCTCTGTCTCCGGAAACGGGGGAATGGAATTGGATATAAAAGGGAACACAGTAAAGACGGACATCAGCGGTTCGGGGAGTATTCTAATCAAGGGATATGCTACTTCCAATCAGATTACAGAGAGTGGGTCAGGAACATTGAACGCCTTTGAATGCGAATTGGAAAGTGCTAAAATAAAAGTAAGTGGCAGCGGCTCAGCAGAATTGAATGTAACTTCCGTTCTTGAGGCGCAGATTCTTGGTAGTGGATCGGTGAAGCATAAAGGCAATACCAAAACGGTAACGAAGAAAGTTTATGGATCAGGGGGAGTAGAACGCGCCTATTAGGAACCCTCATTTCTGTGATTTTTTGTTGCAGTCTTTTACCCTAGATTTGTCTCGGGTATAAAGACTATCTATGTGGCTTATCAATAATCTCCTTTATTATCTCCTGATCATTCCCGTCTCGTTGTTACCCTACCCCTTGTTGTATGGTCTTTCCGACATACTATTTATAATTTTTTATTATATCATAGGATATCGAAAGAAAATAGTTCTCAAGAACATTCAACGATCTTTCCCCGTTAAGACAGCAGCAGAGCATTCCGCCATCTGCAAGCAATTCTATCACCATTTCTGTGATCTGATCCTGGAAAGTTTAAAAGTATTTACCATTTCAGAAAAAGAAGTGAAGGAGCGAATGGTATTTGTAAATCCTGAATTGGTTAACCGCTATTTTGAGAAAGGGCAAAGTATGATTCTGGCCGGAGGCCATTATAATAATTGGGAACTCTTTGCCGTGGGTATTGATGCCGCTATCAAGCATCCTGCCATTGCCATTTTCAAACCGTTGAGTAATCCTTTCTTTGACCAGAAGATGCGTACCACCCGAAGTAAGTTCGGCTTACGGATGATCTCTACCAAGGCCGTAAAAGAAGTAATGGATCAGGAAAAAAATAATCTTTCCATGACCATCTTTGGTATTGATCAATCTCCTGGCAACCCCGCTAAATGTTACTGGACGAAATTTCTCAATCAGGATACAGGAGTTCTTTTTGGTGCCGAGAAATACGCCAAAGAATATAATTATCCTGTCGTCTTTGGACACATTACCAAACTGAAGAGAGGGTTTTATACTTTTGAATTTATTGAGGTGACAGATCAACCACAAACAACTCGATTTGGTGAAATCACTGAGAAGTTAACTCAGATGCTGGAGAAAGACATACTTCAAAAGCCTGAGTATTGGCTATGGAGTCATAAAAGATGGAAGCACAAGCGACCTGCTGAATTAAGTGAATCAATACTCACTGCATAGCTTTTCGCTGAAACTTGCGTTTCTTTTGTATCTTTGTGCTTTACTCCTTTAAATTCCCGTAAAGCAGCGTCCTATTAACCATTTGGAAGCCATACGTTAGTCCTTAGAGGCGTTTACTAATTGTTTGCCTCATTAAAATCAAAACATGTCATTCGAAAAATTAAATTTAATCGAGCCCATTATGCGGGCTCTGAAGGCTGAAGGCTATACCACGCCTACACCTATTCAAGAACAAGCCATTCCACTTTTACTGGAAAGAAGAGACCTACTAGGCTGTGCTCAAACCGGCACTGGAAAAACAGCAGCATTTGCCATTCCAATATTGCAACTCCTTCACCAGGATGAGCTTTTTGTAAAAGGTCCTCAGGGTATAAAAACCCTTATCCTCACACCAACACGCGAGTTGGCAATACAAATCGGAGAGAGTTTCGCAGCCTATGGAAAATTCCTACGTCTACGTCATACCGTTATTTTTGGTGGTGTCTCACAGAAATCCCAGACGGATGCTTTGCGTGCTGGGGTAGATATTTTGATTGCTACACCTGGTCGACTACTTGACCTAATGGATCAACGCTATGTTCACCTCCAGCATGTAAAAACTTTTGTTTTGGATGAAGCTGATCGTATGTTAGATATGGGCTTTATTCATGACGTGAAGAAAATTATTGCTAAAATTCCCCAGAAGCGACAGACCTTGTTTTTCTCCGCCACAATGCCCGGAGAAATTTCAAAATTAGCCAGCACGATTCTAACAAACCCCGTAAGGGTAGAAGTCACACCAGTTTCATCTACTGCAAATACGATTAACCAATCCGTTTATTTCGTGGAGAAATCAGATAAAAAATCATTGCTCATCCATTTGCTGAAAGATCGTTCTATTGAGACGGCCTT
>JANNRV010000198.1:0-3801 GCA_031401775.1 Bacteroidia bacterium
GGTTGCCCCCGCCCCCTCCGCTATTCATTTGGCTGGCATTATTGGTGCGTTGTGTTCCCCGATCGCGATTCATTTGTTGTTGATCAAGGTCACGGTTATTTTGCTGGGAAGATTGCCAATCTTTGCCATTGTTTTGTTTCCAATCCTGTCCCTGCTTTTGATAAACATTTCCGCTCTTATCAGTCATTACACTGTTGTTGCTATTATTTTTAGCGCCTCCATTGGCTGGCATTGTTGAGGGTTTCCCTTGCGCACCATTCTTAGTTTGCCCATTCGCAGGCTGAGTAGACGGTCTGTTATTATTGGCTTGACCATTAGCAGGACGCGTGGACGGCTTCACGCCATTTTGATTGTTATAAATGTTATTGTTATTGCTTCCATTAAAATTGTTATTGTTGCCGTTGTTGATAATAACGGTATTTCCTCCGCCACCGTAATAGTTATTGTGATGTGCATAATAGGGAGGATGATACATCGGTGGTCCATAATATCCGCCATGGTAAGGAGGCCCGCCTATGTGCACCACTACACCCGTGCTCCAGCCCATGTATGGATTATAGTGCATGGCCATACCATACGTGACAGGTTTAGGATAATAATATGGCCCGTACCATGGATTGTAATAATAGCCGGTTCCATATACGACCGTTGATCCATAAGCATAACACCCTACATAACCAGTAGTATATCCAACATATACTACATCGGGAGTGCTATCATAGATATACACATACTTCACATTATACACCGGACTACTCGGTGGAATCTTTTGAACGTCTTTTGGTACATCAGTAGAAACCGTCCAGGGGCCAGTTGGTGTTTTGCCAGTAAACCAAACCGCATTGTCACACACATAATATCTTTTTTCGGATAAGATGACTGAACTTGTTGTATTAACAGCATACAACATGGTTGTTCCTTCAATGGCTTCGAACTTGGGTTCTCCATCGTATTTTACCGATACCGTTGCTGTTTTTCTATCCACTGCAGCAGTTTGCGGAACCTGCGCATCCATCATCGCTTCCTTTGCCGCAGGAGTACCAGCAACACTTGCGAGCACAATATCTTTTTCAGAACCTTCCGGAATTTTCGAGAAGTCTATTGGAAGTTTATCAGAAGCTATAAACCCCCATGGCCCCTTCAGGCTTTTCGATTGATACCATCGTCCTGATAGTAAAATAAAATATTCCTGCGTCTCAATATTCATAAAGACATGACTCTCGGTATTCTTCACATACAACAATTGTGTGCCCTGAATAGGTGTGAAAACAGATTCCCCTGTGGTGATGATTATTTCAGCAGGAGCAGTGCGTACCATAATTTGGGGATCACTTTTCTTAGTTTTATCGGTTGACGCAATAGCTTTATCCGCTTCTGATGCAGGCTGATCTTTTGAAAATTTTTCTTCCTGCTTTTTTACTTCTTTAGGTGGAAAACTGGTGGGCTTCCATTCACCCATTATAGAAGAGGTGACATACCATTTCTCCGCTGCGTTCAGGTAATACTTTCCATCCTTATCTTTCACCACTAAATAGGGAGAGTTCATCACCTTCTCCAGTTTAGTATCTTCTATTTTTTGAAATTTGGGCTCACCATCAATCAGTACTAATACAGCAGGGTTGGAAGAGATGATGATTTCCGGTGCTTCCGTCTTGAAATTTGAATTAGCATCTTGTTCTTTTTCTGTCAATTCCAATGTAGCTAATAGTTCATCAAGCGACATTTGAAGATCCCATTTTATGATTTCTGTTTCTAACAAGCCTTTCAATTTCCTCATATTGACTGAGTCAACAGCTTCGGGAAATTTGACATTCCTCACTTTTAAGTCAACCAGCGTCACAACCCGTGCTGTGCGATCTGTTGCCACGCGCGCGTCCATCCATACGGCACCGAAAATTGGCTCTTGAGAAATCGGTGTTACAGAAACAGCTGCCCGTGCACTTAACTTATCGCCTGCGAAAGTTTCCGGTTGAGGCTGGTAAAGCGTAATCTTCGCTTGGGTAGTCTCAATATCCCGTGGCCATTGCTCCTGAGTCCTCCCCACATGAAGGAATACAACTAAGCAGGATAGGGTAAGAATTGAGTATCGCATGAGATGGGCTTTACTTGAAAATGTGATAAAATTTCTCCAAAAAAGAAATGCCTCAATTTACTGAGGCATTTAAATAAATCTTAATTAGGGACACCTCTAAAAACCTTGTCATGTTGAGCCTGTCGAAACATATTCATATGAAAAAGTTCTTTAAATCGACTTCGACTATCCCGATAATCATCGGGACTGACAACTCATTTAGGTTTTTAGAAATGCCCTTAGTTTATTTGCCTTGCAATAAGGGCAATTCACCATATAATTCCATCCGTGTGCCCACATTGATGACATCCTCGATTTGATAAAAGCGAGCCGCTACGGATACCGATATACTTTTCTTTACTGAATTATAATACTTCTCACGCAAAGCCACTTCTTTTTTCTGAATGGCTGCGCTCTCTTTCACCAATGCATCGGCACTGGCGTCATCCATCTTATCGTATTTGTTAATGTAGTTAGTTATCAAATTAATTCTACGCGTGCCAAATACAGTGCGCTCTTGTTCATACTTTTCGTAGATAGGCCAAAATTTGGCGGCATCATCGTTGGTAAGCTGCAGAAATTCAGCAACTAATGCCTTCTTTTCTAGTTTAAACGCACTGCGAACAAGTTCAGTTTCTGTTGCCTGTGCGAAGACCATTGCACAACCGAAGATAAGAGAGATTGTAAAAATTAATTTTTTCATAGATTATTCTTTTTTTTGAAGCATAAAGGTACTATTTCAAGTTCAGTTTCAAGCGAAGAAATACATTATTCTTTCAGCCATTTAGAGCATCAAGACATTTTTCAGTAGTTTCGCAAAAAAAACAAATAGCATGATAAAAAGAATTCTATTTTTAGGGGTCATCGCAGCGATCGTAGCCGGTTGCTACCCTGGTGGCCCGGATTTTACCGATGAATTGGATCTTGTAGCGACCACCTACGACAAAGGCTATGTCTTTGCTGAGGCTAATACCTATGCCATCCCTGATAAAATTCCAAAAATAACTGGTGATTTAAAACCGGGTGAAGATCCAAAATTTGTGGACGCAGCCACTGCCAAAGTAATCTTAGATGAGATAAAATCAAATCTTACCAAACTGGGTTATACCGAAGTTGCTGTTAAAGCCGATGTTGTAGTTACGGTGGCAACATTGGAAGTGACCACAACAACTATTTATTGCGATGATTGGTGGTATGGGGGATGGTGGGGTTATTACGGAGGCTATCCGGGTTACGGTGGTTGCTATTACCCAAGTGCTTATTCCTATTCGACCGGCACAGTTTTAATTTCAATGATTGATGATCAGGATGAAGATGGAGACCCTGAAACACCCGTAAGAGGCGTCTGGGGTGCTGGAATAAACGGCCTTCTTGAAAGCAGCAGTAGTTCCAACAATGAACGGATAACCAAAGGCATCGACAAGGCATTTACTCAATCACCTTACCTGAAGACCAACTAATTTAATTTTTGAACAACATGAAACATTTCTATATTATTTCATTTATCGTAGCCAGCAGTATAAGTTCTGCCTGGGCGCAGGATGGGTTTACTTCGTTACATTACGATATTGGCTTCGGCCTGGGAGAGACAAGTGACTTTATCGGTAAGCCTAGTTTCAGGGGAATAGGATTTGATTATCGTAAAATGGTTAATCCCAATATTGGGGTTGGAGTTTCTTTTGCCTGGAGTACATTTTATGAACGCAAAGATGATGACGCTTATACTCTTG
>JANNRV010000199.1:0-9805 GCA_031401775.1 Bacteroidia bacterium
TGGCCATGAAATCAAAAGGGTTTTATACCGCAGGGGAGCGAGATGGTAAAAAAGTTGATGGCTTTGATTTAGGGAACTCTCCATTCGAGTACATGGACACAAAGCTAAAGGAGAAGAAAATTGCCTTCACCACCACCAACGGAACGCAGGCTATTGAAAAAGCAAAAGGAGCAAATGAAGTGATCATTGGAAGTTTTTTAAACCTTTCTTCGGTAGTCAGGCATTTATTGTTTGGTAAAAACAATATTTTGATTGTCTGTGCCGGGTGGAAAGGAAAAGTAAACCTGGAAGACACCTTGTTTGCCGGAGCGGTGGTTGATAAACTTAGAGATTTTATTGAACCTGATTGTGATGCGCCTCTGGCAGCGCAACATCTTTACAATCTGGCAAAGACAGACATGGTAAGATTTCTGAGCACATCTTCACACGTAAAAAGATTAGCGAAACTTAACATCCATAAAGACATCGAATTTTGTTTAACACCCGATCAATATCAGGTTGTGCCTGTGTTGAAGGATGGAATATTAAAAGCGTAAGAATTTATAGCTAGTATGCGGATCTATATTGGCGTTTTTCGCTAATATTCTATCTTTACCGAATGCCTTCACTAATACCCGGTTACGAATACGATATATTTATAAGCTATCGTCAAAAAGATAACAAATACGATGGCTGGGTAACCGAGTTTGTCGCCAATCTTAGAAAAGAGTTAGAGGCTACTTTTAAAGATGATGTTTCCATCTACTTTGACGAGAATCCTCACGATGGTTTACTGGAAACGCACAACGTAAACAAAAGCCTGGAGGGCAAACTGAAGAGCCTGATTTTTATCCCTATCATTTCCCAAACCTATTGCGATCCGAAAAGTTTTGCATGGCAATATGAACTTTTAGCCTTCAACAAGATTGCCTCAGAAGATAAGTTTGGCAGAACTGTAAAACTTGCTAACGGAAATATGGCAGAGCGGATTCTTCCAGTAAGAATCCATGATCTCGATCAGGAGGATATTCAGATTTATGAAACTGCCACAAATGAAGTTTTACGACCTGTAGATTTTATTTATCGGTTACCCGGTGTTAACCGTCAGCTTCGGGCGAAGGATGATGAGCAAATAAAAAGCCCGAATCAAATTCTGTATCGCGATCAGATTAATAAAGTAGCCTACGCCATTAAGGATATTATTACTGGCCTGAAGAATTTTCAGAAGCCGGAAGCTAGAAAAATAGAAACAACCAAAGTGTCCACACCTTCACCTAAAATTGCGAAGGTTAATGTAGCTATTCCTAATGCATCAAAGGCGTGGCGTAAGAAAATCGCATTCGCAGCAACACCAATAATCATTCTCGGTCTTGTAGCATTTTTTCAGATTCCCAGGTGGTTAGACAAGCAAGTAGCTAAAAATGAATTACTTCCAGCTATTCAAAAATTGGTAGATGAAAATTTTCGCCCACCAACAAAGGCTTATGACCTTGCTCTGGAGGCTGAGAAATACATTCCCGATGATTCCACACTGCTTAAACTATTGCCCATTGTAGTCTCAACAACGTCTATTGAAACAGATCCTCCAGGTGCAGAAGTTTTTTGGAAAGATTATGATAAACCTGAGTCGGAATGGCGATCAGCAGGAGTTACTCCTTTGAAGGAAGCAAGATTCGCGCGCAGCTATCTTCGAATGGAAATCCGAAAGCAAGGATACCAAACCATTGAGTATGCGGGACCTTGGCAGTATGCGCGACTGGGTGCCGACATTGATACGTTAAAATTGGATAAGGCGGGAAGCTTGCCAGAAAATATGGTACGTATTCCAAAAAAAGTAGCCAGCATGAACATTGTTGGTATTGAGGTACACGGAGGAAAGCAAGTAGGTGAATTTCTCATGGATCGATTTGAAGTCTCCAATAAACAGTTCAAAACATTTGTTGAAGCAGGCGGATATAACACTAAAATCTTTTGGAAATACCCACTGAATTATAGTGGAAAGGAAATTTCATTTGAAGCAGCTATGAAATTATTGATTGATCGTACAGGCCGACAAGGACCGGCAGGTTGGGAGGCTGGTTCATATCCGGACGGGCAGGAGAATTATCCTGTTACCGGAGTATCCTGGTATGAAGCCGCAGCATATGCGGCATATGCGAACAAACAACTTCCAACTGTTTTTCACTGGAGCGTGGTAGCAGAAACTTCCCGTACTGAGTTCATAATTCCATTGAGTAATTTCAGTGGTAAGGCCTCAACAGACGTAGGCAGCATGCCGGGTTATAGCACGTTTGGTATTTACGATCTGGCCGGAAATGCCCGTGAGTGGTGCTTAAATCAAAGCAATGAAGTTAGTCAACGATTTACGTTGGGCGGAGGTTGGAATGATCCCACTTATTCGTTTAACGATAGCTACACACAACCAGCGTTTGACAGAAGTTCAGCGAATGGTTTTCGGTGCATGAAAGAACTACCGGGCGATACTACCATGAGTAAGTTAATAGCCGCTGTGAAGATGGTATCCCGCGATTATAAGAAAGAAATGCCCGTTGATGATAAAACATTTGAGCTTATCCTCCGGCAGTTTGCGTATGATAAAACTCCGTTGCAGGATAGTGTTGAATATACTCTGGATAAAGAATTCTGGAAAGTAGAGAAAATTTCATTTGATGCCGGATATAATAACGAGCGTATGGAGGCATATTTATATTTACCAAAAAATGCAAAGCCACCGTTTCAGCCGATTGTATTTTTCCCCGGGTCAGGCGATATCTACTCCAAAGAATTTAATCCCGATCTTCGTATAAGAGGAACGGACTTTCTGGTAAAAAGCGGTCGTGCCTTTGTCTATCCTATCTATAAAGGAACACATGAACGGCACAGTGAATTAAATTCCGATTTGGCTGATGAATCCGTCTCTTACAAAGACTATGTAATCATGTGGAGAAAGGATATAGGAAGAACAATCGACTATTTGGAAACGCGAAAAGACATACAAGCCGATAAAGTAGGCTACTTAGGATGGAGTTGGGGCGGGCGCATGGGAGGCATCATGAATGCTGTGGAACCGCGCATCAAAGCGGTTGTACTCAATGTGGGTGGGATAGACATGGATAAGGCATTACCTGAAGCTGATCCGATTAATTTCTTGCCGCGTGTAGTTCAACCGGTGCTCATGCTCAACGGAAAACACGATATGTTCTTTCCTCTTGAAACCTCGCAGAAGCCCATGTTTAATTTTTTAGGTACGCCCAAGAAGGACAAGAAAATAATTGTTTATGAATCAGGGCATTTGGTTCCGCGTACGGAATTTGTGAAAGAAACGCTTACCTGGTTTGATCATTATTTGGGTCCGGTAAAATAATATGGCATCATTAGTTCTTGGTTTTGAATACGACACCTGCCTTTCCGGTAGGCAGGTCTTCATCTCTTATTGCCAACGATAACCTCGTCTAGCCTATTTGATTTTCAAATCGCGGGCTTTTATTCGCACAACCTTTCCGTTCCTGGAAATAACCAACTCGCCATCTTCCTTCTTCGTGCGTTCGATGAGGCGTTGAATGGATAGCTTAACGCCTTCTGTTATTTTATCCACTAATTGATCGGATTCAGATATACTCACCTGCTTAAACTAAATTTAATCCAAAGGTCGTTATTATAAATATAATAATCCAACGAGC
This sequence comes from Bacteroidia bacterium, assembly GCA_031401775.1. GTDB lineage: Bacteria > Bacteroidota > Bacteroidia > Cytophagales > Cyclobacteriaceae > ELB16-189. Next base: position 3,660 of record JANNRV010000199.1, read on the forward strand.
TATTCCCCTTTGCTATAATGACAGGAACTTCGTTTGAATTATCGTAGACAATCCAACTATCGCACAAGTTCTTGTAAAATTTAAAGAAATTCTCTCTACCTCTCACATATCTTCGTTCAATCACAGTAGACGGAATATGATGGCCACCCTTTTCTACTCGAGTTTTTACTCTTGCTTTGGCTAGTTCAATAGACTCAAGCCAAAAATAGATAAGTACAATTGTATAACCTTGTTGTTTGGCATCATTGATTAAGGAAACATAACTTCTAGTGGAGAGGGTAGTTTCAAAGCCAAAATCATTTTTTCCCTTCAATAAATTTTTGATACGCGCTAACATAATTCTCCCAGCCTGAAAGGAAACTGTCTCGGGCTGAAATGGGGAGAGGCCACGTGCTATTTCATCGGCATTAACAAACTCCTTGCAATTCAGCATTTCAGGTAATACTGTGTAGGATGTTGTTGTCTTTCCCGCTCCGTTGCAACCCGCAATGATGTATAAGTTTGGCATTGATGCAAATTAATCAAAAGGTTCGAAAAGCGATCGGGCAGTCCCATTTGATCTGTTATGAAAAAACTTATCTTTGAAAATGCCCTCACTCATCCGCACTTTCGAATACGACATCTTCATCTCCTATCGCCACAACGATAACCTCGATGGCTGGGTAACTGACTTTGTTCAGAATTTAGAAAGGGAACTAAGAGGCACGCTCAAAGAATCTGTAACTATTTATTTTGATAAAAACCAACACGATGGCTTACTCGAAACCCACAACGTGGATAAGAGTCTGGAAGGAAAATTAAAGTGCCTCATCTTCATACCCATCATTTCTCAAACCTATTGCGATACAAAATCCTTTGCCTGGCAGAATGAGTTTGTTGCTTTTAACAAAATGGCAATCGAAGCTGCTCCCTTCTCCTCTGGAGAAGGGAAGGGGATGAGGTCGTTTGGAAGAGATATTAAACTTAGTAATGGAAATGTAGCAAGCAGAATTCTACCTGTTAAGATTCATGATTTGGATATGGAAGACAAAACACTTCTTGAAAGTGAATTGGGTGGAGTGTTAAGGGCAATTGAATTTATTTATAAAGAAGCTGGCGTTAATCGTCCGTTAAAATCTACGGACAACAAAAACGAGAATCAAAATAAAACGGATTATAGAAATCAGGTTAACAAGGTAGCAAACGCGATCAAAGAAATAATCACATCACTCAAAAATCCGGGTGCCCAACCTGCCCGAGCGGGCACCAATCATCAGCCAACAGCGAAAGCCAAAAGAAAACCACTGATCGCAATTCTCTCTTTAATCTTTTTAACCATTGCCGGTGTCTTTCTTTATCCAAAAATAAGGAAGGAGACATTACCAATTACTCTTGAGAAATCCATTGCCGTGCTTCCGTTTACAGATATGAGCCAGAACAAAGACCAGGAGTTCTTCAGCGATGGGCTTACCGAAGACATCATTACACAACTGGCTAAAATAAAGGCCTTTAAAGTAACATCCCGTACTTCAGTAATGCAATACAAACGAAATCCCAAGCCACTAAAAGAAATAGGAAACGAACTTGGGGCGTCTTTCATCCTAGAAGGCAGTGTGCAACGTTCGGGCAACCAAGTACGGATCAACGCTCAGTTAATTGAGTCATCCACGGATGAACATTTGTGGGCCGAATCTTATGACCGGTCAATAGAAGATATTTTTGCCATTCAATCCGATATCGCAAATCAAATTGCAAATGCCCTTCAAGCAAAGCTTTCTACAGATGAACAACAGCAGATAGAAAAAAAGTACACAAAGAATACAGAGGCCTACCAGCTTTGTTTAATGGGGCGCTACTACTGGAACCAACGATTGGAAGGGCCAGTGAAGAAAGGTATAGAGTATTTTAAACAAGCCATTGAAAAAGACCCGACCTATGCACTAGCTTATCTCGGCCTGGGTGATTCCTACCTCATGCTTGGTGTTCATGGGTTTATGAAGCCAGAGGATTGTTTCCCAAGAGCAAAGGGCTATGCCGAAAAGGCCTTGCAACTCGATCAATCGTTAGCGGAAGCTTATGCTACGCTTATAGATATAAACACGCATTACTACTGGGATTTTGAAGCGGCTGAAAAATTTTTTCAAAAGGCAATTGAGGCAGATCCTTTTTGTGTTCACGCGTACCACTGGCATGCAGAGGTTTTGATTGCAGATAAACAGTTTGAAAAAGCATTCGAGGAATCGCAAGTTGCTCTTACATATGAACCTTATTCCTTGATTATTAATTCTCAGCTAGGTAAACATTACATTTATGCAGGACATTATGACAAGGCTATCCGGCAGTTGAGAAAAGTGATCGATTTTGATTCGACATTTGCTATAGCACATCGCGAATTAGGTATTGCATATTTAGCAATGAAGGATTACAATAACGCTCTGTCACATCTTCGAAAAGCAAATAATTTTGCTACCGAAAAAGCAAATATTCTTGCTGCCCTCGGATATGCAGAAGCAAAAGCTGGAAAAAGAGAGGTGGCACTTCGAATAGAACAAGAATTACTCCAGATGGCCAAAGTCAGATATGTACCTGCCGATGATTTGGCTGTGATTTCATTGGGACTTGAGAAGAAAGATCAGGCTTTACAATACCTCGATCTGGCTATTAGGGACAGATGTCCTTGGATGCCCTTCCTAGGCATGGATCCAATTTTTAATTCTTTGAAAGAAAATTCAAAGTTTCAGGCACTGCTTCAAAAAGTTTCAGTGCCAAAAAATTAGTAATGCATCACGTACTTTTATTCGATTATCTCTATACTCCCAAAAACCTTCCTTTCGATCTTTCTGCAACACCAAACTTTGTTAAACGATTTCGTCAGGCTGGTGTTGATTTAAAGTAAGGGGAATTCTTGTCTGTTACCTCAACTTTGGATTTTGCTGATGCCTGTCTTTATCACGGTTGGTTTTCTTCTCCATATTTTTTTTAAATGCCTCTGTCAAATCAACTCCCGTTTGATTCGCCAGGCAAATCAAAACCCACAATACATCGGCCATTTCATCCCCTAAATCTTTTCCTTTGTCTGATTCTTTTTCAGACTGCTCGCCATACCTGCGCGCCATGATACGGGCGAGCTCGCCAACCTCTTCTGTTAGAATAGTCATGTTAGTGAGTTCATTGAAATAACGAACGCCATGGGTTTTAATCCACTGGTCGACTTGTTGTTGGGATTCTTGTATAGACATAAGACTTAAGTAGTAAGATTTAAGACATGAATATACAATATGCAATGTATTGTCTTGCTACTTTGGTCTTACATCTTGCGTCTTCTCAAGTTCTTCAAACGAAATATCCAACACCTCATATTTCTGCCACCCAATAAAATCGAAGTGCCACCATTCTGAGGAGTTCACCTTGAATCCATGTTTTTGCATGATCGAAATAATGAGATCGCGATTTTTTTTAATTACTGGATCGCTTACAGGTGTACTTGGCCAGGCTTCTTTACGGAAGGAGTCAAATTCAGTTGGCATGGGCAAATCTTCTCCGGTCTTCAAATCAACGATCGTCATGTCAATGGCGCAACCGCGATTGTGACGCGACCCCCGATACGGAGAAGCAACATACGTTGTATCATGATATACTTCGTAAAACTTAACAGTAGCAGCGTAAGGTCTGTATGCATCAAACACTTTTATACCCAGCCCATGTTTTTTAAATTCGGCTTGTGCTTGTTGCAATGCATCAGCCACTGGTTTGCGCGCGTAAGCTTTCGACAAATTGTAAATCTTTTCCCCTGTAAAATTGTTGGTAGTAGCATACCGAATATCCAGTACAAGTTTGGGAATATATATTTCAAGATTGATTAATTCATTTTGAGGCGCATTCGTCAAGCTGGTTGTGTAATCACCATAGCGCAAGGGAGTTAGTCCATACTTGTATTGTCCCGTTACAATCAGCGGAAGAAAAAGAAGGAATAACAACGTCCTTTTGATTTTCATTTTTAACTTTAGCCTGCCTTCCGGCAGGCAGGTTTTTACAATTCTTACTATGAAAATACTTAAAAGAATTTTAATCGCCTTAGCTGCTCTTGTTATACTGGTGGTTGTTGGAGGATATTTTTATTTAAAGTCAACAGCTCCCGATTATTCAGGTGAACTTACGTTACAGGGCCTCAAAGCTGAAGTAGAAGTTTTGTACGATTACTACGGTGTACCTCACATTTATGCCCAGAACGAAGAGGATGCCTATTATGCATTAGGGTATGTACATGCCCAGGATCGTCTCTTTCAAATGGAAATGTTGCGAAGGGCAGCAGGCGGAAGGCTATCCGAAATTCTTGGAGAAGATTTATTAAAAGTAGATAAGCTGTTTCGCACGTTAGGAATCAATCAGTTTGCAAAAGACCATGCTCAGAAATTTTTGAGTACCGATACATCCACTTTTCAAAAAGCAGCGCTGGCCTATCAAAAAGGAATTAATCAATATGTCAGAACGGGAAAGACTCCAATTGAGTTTACCATTATTGGAATTCCGAAGACAGAGTTTACACCTGAAGATATTTACCTGGGCATTGGATTTATGTCGTTTGGATTTGCAGAGGGTCTGATAACCGACCCGATACTTCAAAAAATAAAGAATGAGTATGGAGAAGAATACCTTGCTGACTTTGCCCTAGAAACTCCGGTTGATGCCGAAAAGATCAAAAATTTTAAAGGGACAGTAAAAAATTCCACCAGTGATTCACTCATTGCATCTATACGTGAAGCATTGGAAAAAATCCCTGTTCCACTTTGGAAAGGTAGTAATGGTTGGGTGGTTTCGGGTGATCGAACAGCCAGTGGGCTTCCAATTATTGAGAATGATACACACATGGGATTTGGGCAACCTGCTGTTTGGTATGAGGCGCATATGGAGTATCCCGGGCACCGGTTTTATGGTCATCATGCTGCCGGTATTCCATTTGGTGTGTTGGGTAATAATGATTTTGCCGCATATGGATTAACGATGTTTGAAAATGATGATACTGATTTCTTTCAGGAAACTATAAATCCAGGAAATGCGAATCAGGTAAAGTTTAGAGATAAATGGGAAGAACTTTCAGTACGAAAAGAAATTATTAACGTAAAAGAAAAACCTGATGTTGAACTCGAAGTGCGCTCCTCTCGACATGGGGTACTCGTAAATGGAATTGTTGAGCATACAACTACTGGTCAGGCGGTGGCTTTATCCTGGACCCTCACCACCACAACCAATCGAGCACTGGAAGCTCTTTACTTACTTAACCATATCAAAAAATTTAGAGACGCTGAGTATGCCGCTTCTATTATTCCTGCCCCCGGTCTTAATCTAATGTATGGTGATACAGATGGAAACATTGCCTGGTGGGCATGTGCAAAGTTGCCGATTCGTCCGGCTCATGTTCGCACAAAACTTTTTTTGGATGGCGCCAGTGGCAATGATGAGTATTTGGGGTATTATGATTTTTCGAAAAATCCTCAATCCATTAATCCACCTTCGGGCTTTGTGTATTCAAGCAACAACCAACCCGATTCAGTGGATGGTGTTTTGTATCCCGGTTATTACAGACCTAAAGCACGTGCCAAAAGAATTGTTGAGTATTTAAGCAAAGACAAGAAATGGTCTTCGGATGATATGAAGGAAATTACTTTAGATGTTGTTTCTCTCAGTGCACCGGAAGTGGCAAGAGAAATGGCTGCCGTTTTGTCTTCGATCAATAAATCTGAATTCACCTCATTAATTGCATTACTTCGGAATTGGGATGGAGATCATAAGCAATCCGATACCGCGCCTTCTGTTTACTACAATATGTTGACACAGATTTATTATGGTAGTATGAAAGATGAAATTGGGGCTGTGGCATTGGAATCAATATTGAAGGGCTCAACGACCTTGAATTCTGTTAATTATTTTATCCGGAATGAAAGTTCTCCCTGGTGGGATGATGTGAGCACAAAAGATAAGAAGGAAAGCCGTACTATGATTTTTGAAAATGCAGCTGTAAAAACGTTAGAACTTTTAAAGAAAACATGCGGTGAAAATCCCGAGCAATGGACGTGGGGTAAAATCCACACACTTAAGCACAATCATCCGCTTGGTGCGATAAAATTGCTCGATCGATTTTTTAGTGTTGGTCCTTTTGCAGTCGATGG
>JANNRV010000200.1:0-2046 GCA_031401775.1 Bacteroidia bacterium
CATGCTGAAACTCTCCTTTTAAGTATTTTGTACAGTTATCACTTCTCATCATCTTTCCGCTGGTGGTCTTTAAGATTCTCCCTTTAGGCAGTAATATAATATCAAAAACACTTAACCCAAAGGATTGATAAATTGAATCGGCAATGCAATTCCTGATTTCGAGGTAAAGGCTACGGTCATCCATTTTTTCTCTTTCTTGTAGCACAATAATTTTTTGTTCATTATCATGTTCAATTGAAAATACAACACTACTCATGGCCTGAATAGCTGGGTGACTTCCAGAAACCACATATTCAAGATCTTCAGGCGGGTACTTGAGTCCTCGGATGAGTAAGACATCTTTTAGCCGACCGATCACAAAAAGTTCATCTTTTGCAAGAATGCCAATATCTCCTGTTCGGAAGTAGGTAATCATTTTCCCATTCTCCGGAAGGTAGACAAATGCATTCGTTGTTGCTTCAGGGTCATTATAATATCCGGTTGATAGGGATGGCCCCCTCAAGCAGACCTCCCCGGGCTTATTATCGGATTGCTCTTCTAAAGTCTCTGTATCAATTATTTTAATGCATACCTCAGCGATTGGTTTACCAAGCCCAACGTATTCTTCTGATTGATCTTGATTATTCTCCTTCCAATAATGAAGTGGAGAGTTAATGGGTTTGCACGTTACCATGAGGGTAGCTTCTGCCAATCCATAACCAGGTGTAAATAAGTTTTCATGGAAACCACACGACTGAAATGTTGATGCAAACTTCTTCAGAGTTTGTTTTCGAACTGGCTCGGCACTGACGTAAAGATGTGACAAGGAGCGTAGGTCAATACCTTTAATAGCTAATTTGGTTACTTTAATTGTGCATAAATCAAAAAAGAAATTAGGCCCTCCTGTATGCGTCACGCGATACTGGCTGATCGCTTGCAGCCAATTCAGTGGATTGGAAATGACGTTTAGGGGTGAGCAGAGTATTCCGATACAATCGTTAAAAATGGGAGTTAGAATTCCATCAATCAAACCCATGTCATGAAAATGAGGCAGCCATGAAAAGCATACACTTTTTTCGTTAAGTTGAAAATGATCCTTGATCGCCTGAAGGTTGTGCGCTAGGTTTTCAAAAGTTATAATGACCCCCTTTGGTTTTGTAGTCGTGCCCGATGTATACTGAATTAATGCGTTTTTATTAATAGACACTGGAGGTATGAAACCTTCTTTTGCTTTTTCCTTTGCGTCTGTGGTTAGAAAAATACTTACGGAAGCAGGATTGGGTTCCATCAATTTTTTTACTCTTTGTTCAAGGGATGCCGTAGTAAGAATATAATGCGGGCAGGCATGTGATAGAAAGTGCTGAAAAAGTGTTTTCGTTCTTGGCCTTGGAATAGCAATCGGTATAGCCGTTGTATTGGAAAGGAAACAAGCAAATAGAGAGATAATAAAATCAAATCCAGGAGAATAAATGAGTAGTGCTCGCTTTGGGCCTTCAATTTTATCCTTTATTAGCTTCTGTGCAATTGCGCTGGCACGTAGATAAAGTTCCTCGTAAGATAACTCCTGAGTATTTCCATGATCTTCAATAAACAGGTAGGCAGTTTTAGAAGGATGGACAGAAACCCGGTAAAGAAATAGCCGAAGCAATTCGGGTAAATGTTCAGATACTGGCATGAGTTTAAAATATGGCGATAGAGATTGAAAATTGACAAATGTTTTTGATAAAGTGAAATATTGTTGATTTTCATGATCTTTAAGCATTATGAGTAGGGTTACAAATACCGATCTTCAGAACGCATCCAGACAAAAATCATTTGTTATCTGGTTCACAGGACTTCCAAGTTCTGGCAAGACAACCTTGGCATCTCATCTCAAAGAAAAACTGGAGCGTAAAGGACTCCGCATTTACCTCCTGGACGGTGATCAACTACGGGCAGGACTCAATTCTGATTTAGGATTTTCAGAGCAAGACAGATCTGAAAATATCAGAAGAGCGGCAGAAGTAGCTAAACTTTTTGCCGAAACAGGATACGTTGTATTGGCTACTTTTATTTCGCCTTATGAAG
>JANNRV010000201.1:0-15410 GCA_031401775.1 Bacteroidia bacterium
GTGTGAATAGTAATGCAGCGGTGTTGACAGTGAACGCGAACGTTAGCATCCCTGGCGCAGGCCAGCCGGTAGCGGCCAGTGTTTGTGAGACGGGTACAGTTAGTTTTAGTGTGAGTGCGTTGGGTACAGGGCTGACCTACCAATGGAGAGATGGAGTTACAATCTTAGTAAACGGAGCACCTTACAGTGGAGTGACCACTTCAACGCTGACCATCACGGGAGCCACGAGCAGTTTACATTTAAAGAATTACAATGTAGTCGTTACCAGTAGCGTAGGCTGCGCAGGTCCTGTGACCAGTGCCAATGCGGTGTTGACGGTGAATCCTCTTCCCAATGCTCTGGCAAGCGATCAAAGTATCTGTAACGGCACACCGACAAGTATCTCTATTTCAAATCCTAATATGGTTCCAGGCCCGGTTAGTTATACTTGGATAGTCCAAAGCTCAATAAATATTTCGTCAGGTACATCGGCCGGAAGTGGGGCGGTAATTGCCCAGACACCAAACTTATCAGTTGGAACCAACCCGGGGAGTGTTACCTATTTGATTACACCAACCGCCATGGGGTGTAGTGGAGCAACTTATTCTGTAACAGCAACTGTCTTACCGGTACCTACTTTAACCGCCACCAACAACATAGGAGCAACCATCTGCAGTAGTACTCAAACCAATATTACCGTATCTGATCTGGTAGGAGGAGCAGTGATAAAAATAATAGGCGTAACCATTAGCGGTGCTCCTGGCAATATTACAGGGCATAGCCCAGTGAATAGTACGTTTGCAAGCGGCTCAATTATCACGGATTTACTTGTAAACACAACGGTTAATCCACAAACCATCCAGTATGATTTCCAATCAACAGCAAATTTGTGCACGGGAACAATTCAAAGTATAATGATGACGGTGCAACCTAATGCAACCTTCAGCATAGCTAACGGTTCGCCCACTATCTGCGAAGGCCTTCTAACTCCAACGAGCATTATTCTTAGCAGTAGCACTGCAGGACAACAAGTGCGCATTGCTAGCGTAACGGCAACAGGAGGTGTATCCGGATTTAGCCCTGTCAATACATCATATAATGTCTTCCCTGCAACAATTGCGGATGTACTGGATAATCCAACTAACATATCACAAACCGTTACTTATCAATTGGAAGGAAGCCTGGGCGGAACTTGTGTTAGCCCTACTTTACAATTTGTTACCGTTACCGTTAATCCAAAGCCAGCTGGAGCAAACGATGCTAAGATTGTTTGTAGTGATGTAGCAATAGATTACAATCTATTGTTGAATGTAGCAACGCTGGGCAATAATGTAGGAAGCACTTTTACCTGGGTAGCAACCGACAACCCTAATCCAAAAGTTACTGGGGAGAATACAGCTCCTGAGTTGGGCATAGGTCCCATTATAACAGATGTGATCACCAATCTTGATAATATACCTCAGGTTGTCAATTATACGGTCACCCCAACCGGGACAAATGGATGCATTGGCACTTCATTTAATATTGCCATTACAGTAAAACCCGAACCTGTTGGTGTTTCAACAGCTGCTCCGGCAATCTGCAGTGGGACTAGTGTTAATTATAACTTACAGACGAATGTAAATACTCCGCTTTTAGGGAATAATTTGTTATCCAACTTCACTTGGATTGCCGCAGATAATCCAGATGTAACAGGTGAGAGCATCACTGTAAAATCAGGTCCTGTTATTGACGATATACTGATTAATACAACGACAGGAAATACAACCGTTACGTACACCGTAACTCCAGTGGGTCAGGCGGGTAGCTGTTTTGGAAACCAATTCACAATACTGGTTGATGTTAATCCAATACAAGTATTTTCTGCCGGACCTGATCTTTCGGTTTGTGTAAGTGAAAATGATGTATTGATTGATGGCACGGTTACATATGCCCCCTCCACCTTCACGTGGTCAGGAGGGTCAGGGACATTCGATAATGTAAACCTAGAGAAGCCAAAGTATATCTTAAGTGTTGCGGATAAAGCAGTAGTGGTTCCAACGAATAGGACATTAACCCTTACAGTTCCTGGCGCAGGGGCATGTCCTACATTAGCCGATAATATGGTGCTAACGATAAATCCAAGACCTATTGTTTTTTTTACCGGCTTGCCACCTGGTGCTCCACCTCAAGTGGCGGAGAATAATGCACCAATCACGCTAACAGGAAATCAAATAGGAGGATTATTCACAATTTCGCCAGTTACTTCCAATATCGGTAGCACGGTTCCTACGGGAACGGGGGATAAAGCTGCCTTTGATCCAAGCGCAGTTGATCTGGGATCAAATCTTATTACTTACACATTTACAGATATCAACTCTTGTGTTAATTTTCAAACCCAGCAAGTGGTTGTCAATCCAGTGACAGTGATTGATTTTACAGTACAGGGGGCTGTGTTGAATTCTACAAACGAATTTGAAATTTGTGGTGAACTTGGTTTGGTAAAATTGATCGGATTCCCCGCTCCGGTCACAGGCGGTGCACCCTTCACGCAGTTCATAGGTATTCCAGCCTATGTAGGACAGACACCATTGACTATAGTTAAGACCGGACCTGACTACTTTATTCAAACTACAGGAGCACCATCAGACAACTATCTTATTCAATATGATTATGAGAATTCTTTTGGCGCTCAAACTTCTAAGCTTAGACCATTAAAGCTCTTTGTAAGCCCAACAGCTGGAATAGTTGTTGCCAATAATTGCATTATTTCTGCTATTAACTTTCTTGATGCAAGAATACCATTACCGGCTACCCCCTTTCCAACGTCAATTGCAAGTTGGCAGTGGAATTTTGGCCTCGGTGAAGGTAACAGTGGATTGCAGGATCCTAGCTACTTCTATACTTCATCAGGGGTAAAGAATGTAAGCCTTACGGTAACAACACTTCAAGGTTGTTCTAACACAGCATCCCAATCAGTGAGAGTAGGAGATGTTCCAGTGGTCGATTATAGCTGGTCTGCGATCTGTACCAATGACAATACAAAATATAAAGACCTTACTAACCCCGGTTCAATAAGTATTATTACAAATTATACTTGGGACTTTGGGGACGGAGATATCCTTACAGGTGCAGCCGCAGCTTTAGTTCCAGGTGGAACTCACGGGGGAAGAACTTCAGGAACCTTAAAGGATCCCCAGCATAACTATATATTGAATGGGACTTATAGTGCTAGGCTTACGGTAGATACAAATGACGGATGTAATAATTCTCTAACTCAAAGTGTATTTATTCTTCCTGCGGGAACAACAGTTACTCCGCTTCCGTCATTACCTTACTCAGTAGACTTTGAGGCAAGCAATGCAGGCTGGATACCCGAAGGACTTAAGATCAGCCCTCCGTTAGCAGCCCCTGTCTTTAGTCCTATCAGCTGGAATTATGGAACGCCTACTGGCACTACCATTACTACGGCTGCTTCAGGAAGTAAGGCTTGGTGGACAGGAGGCAACGGTAACAGCTATTTCCCTTCGGAGCAATCGGTTATCAATGGTCCATGTTTTGATCTTACGCAGTTAACACGCCCCATGGTCTCCCTGGATTATTGGTCAGATGCAGAAAATAACCTCGATGGAGCTGCCTTACAATACTCCATTGATGGTGGTTTAAACTGGGTCATTATCGGTCCTCCACCCGGCCAGGCCAATCGCGATGAAGGTATTGAATGGTTTAACGGCCAGGGAATTCCTTCTAACCCAGGATTACAGCCAACCGGTAATTATGGTTGGACAGATAAGCAGGGCAAATGGAAGAATGCCAAATTTCATTTGGATATGATTCCTAATATCCTTCCCACAGACCGGGCTCAAGTAAGATTAAGAGTGGCCTTTGCCAGCAACGCGACCAATGATCCGGCTAAAACATTTGATGGCTTTGCAGTTGATAACTTCTTTGTAGGAGACAAGAAAAGAAATGTTTTGGTAGAGCATTTTACCAACTCATCGTTGCAAGCGAGCGTAGATGGAGACACGTGGCTTAATAATTTATATCAGGAACAAATCACCTTGCGAGGCAAGTCGGATTTCCAAGACGTGCAATATCATATCAGTTTCCCGAATGCCGATCAATTAAATCAGGACAATCCAGCTGACCCAGCTGCAAGAGCACTTTATTTTGGGGTATCGCAGCCTCCCGCTACAATCATGGATGGAATTCTGAACACCAAGTTCACAGGTAAGTTCACTGATTTAAATCTTGTGGAGATCAGTAGAAGGGCTTTGGTAGATCCTTTATTTGAATTGACACTGGATACCATTGCAACCGGAGTGAATAACACGATTAGCGTTAAGCTTTCCATTAGGGCGACAGCTGCATTCAATCAACCGTTGATTGCTCAAGTGGCATTGATTGAAAATCCGGTGGGGACATTCAAAAATGTACTACGCAAGCAACTGCTGGGTGGAGATGGTGAGACCATTAACCTGACTTGGGTGAATGGACAAACACTTGATAAAAATAAAGACAACGTTGAAATCAATGTTCCCATCGTTAACTCAAGCCAGCTGAAATTGGTAGGATTTGTCCAAAACAAGAACACCAAAGAAATCTATCAGAGTATCTCTATCACAGCGCCTAAGAAGAGGGGATCTGTGGTGGTGGGATTAGATGACGAGAAGCCTTCGGTCTCATTGGCGAATGATATTCTGCTATTCCCTAACCCAGCCAATCGGATATTCAACTTCAGTTTGCCAGACAACTTGCCTTCAGGCTATACCTGGAAGATGATAGACCAGCGAGGTGTCACTATAATGGAAGGAGACTTCAATGGAGCGATTAATTCGATCCAACCGGTAGATATTGAAACACTGCCGAACGCCATCTATAATGTGATCATTGGAGCTCCAGGAAAGCCAACGGTATATAGAAAGCTGGCGGTGATGAATAGGAATTAGTTTACTTCTGACGCTGGCCAATACCTTTGAAATTTCTGGTGGCTCTATAAAGCTTTTACAGTTTTAAGGATTGCCTTACAAAGAGATTCTACTCGCTGCGGAATGGACTTATGATCTCGATTATTCTTAACATCATCTTCGATATTGACCAGTTCTATTTTTAGTTCATCAAGCCCCATCATAGGTAGTGAGGGTCCAATTTTATGGAGGGCTTTGCTTAATCTTGAATAATCATTCTTTCTCAAAGCTTCTTGAATTTCAACAATACTTTTTGGTAAAGATTCCTTCATGGTAGTAACCATGTCTAAAACAAAATTCTCATTTCCATTGGAGACCGCTCTCAAATAGGATAGGTCTGGTTTGTCTATCAGATTCGGAGATTTTGATTGCACTGATTTTAATTTCGTTGTGCCAGTCGCTGTTGAAGAATGCTTTACCAGTGCCTGAAAAAGATCTTCAGGCGTGAATGGTTTGGAGATGCAATCATTCATTCCAGTTTCAAGGCATTTCTCAACATCTTTCTTCGTTGCATTGGCGGTGAGGGCAATAATAGGAATCTTGTTTTTACTGACATCTCCCGCGCGAATTGCCTTGGTGGCTTCAAAGCCATCCATTACTGGCATTTGAATATCCATCAATACAATGTCAAAATGAGAATTTTTTAGTTTCACAATGGCTACATATCCATTTTCCGCCATTTCTAATAAACAGCCCCATGTTTTCAAGATGCTACTTGCATAAAGCCTGTTGATGTCGTTATCTTCTACCAATAAAACTTTAAGACCTTTCAAACTATTCTGTATTGTCTTATTTTTTTGAATGTGTAGACTAGTCTTGGCGACATCGCTTGTACTACCGATAGTATAAGGAATGGATACTGAAAAGATGGATCCTTTATCTTCTTCGCTTTTAACCTTAATGGTTCCTTGTTGAAGTTCAGTTAATTGCTTTGAAATTGTAAGCCCAAGGCCTGTGCCTCCATACTTTCGCGTAACACTTTCATCGGCCTGACTAAAACTCTCAAAAATCGTCTTCAACTTATCTTGTGGGATGCCAATTCCTGTATCGGTAATTTGGAATTGGGTCACACAACGTTGTTTAGTTTGATTTTCAACGGAACAGTCAATTCGAATAGAACCTGTATGAGTAAATTTTATGGCATTGCTAATCAAATTGATGAGAATTTGATTTAATCGAACAGGGTCACCGATTAGAATAGTATCGACTTTTTCTTCCAAATGAAAGGTCAGCGTCAGTCCTTTCTCATGGGCCTGAAAGGCAAATGCGTTGATAAGCGAAGTGAGTAAGTTTTTGAGATTAAATCCTATTTTTTCAAATTTCAGCTTTCCTGAATCTATGGAAGCCAGATCCAGAATATCATTGATGATTACCTTTAGATTTTCAGAAGCACTTTTAATGGCATTTAAGTAGGTTACCTGTTCTTCCGCACTTGGATTTTTACTTAAGAGATTAGCCATGCCGGCTATTCCATTGATTGGAGTTCTTATTTCGTGACTTATGTTGGCGAGAAATTGTTCTTTGGCTTTTTGTGCTCGAAGTAGTTCCTCTGCATCTTTTTTTCGTTGAGTAATATCTCTACAATCGAGAATAAGCCCCTCTATCTTTTCCTTTTTCTTAAGATTTATGGAGTTGAATTCCAGGTATTTATAAGTCTTGTCTTTACACAAAAATTGGAATTCAACAGATTCCTGATAGGGCTTCTTAATGCTGATTTGATAACTTATTTTAAACTCTGCCAATTCCTCAGGAAGAATGAATTCAAAGAAATTTCTCCCAATCAGACTCTTAGGCTTATAGCCAAGTGTCTCTTCTACCGAAGCATTGAGATAAAGAATCTCCCCTTTGTAGTCTACAATGAAGATAACGTCTGAGCCATCTTCAACTACTGATTTGTAGAAGAGCCCTTTTTTGACATAATTTTTTAGCATAGGCAATTCAGATTCCAGCTAATTCCATTTCTTTTAGATATCTGTAAATAGATGATTTTCCAATACCAAGACGCCTGGCAACCTCTAATACATTGTTATCATATTTATTCAAGTAATTCCGAATGATACGATAATTATACTGCTCCAATGTCATCTCCTTGAGTAAGAATTCCTCCTCGCCACGTATGCTAGAGAAATTGATGTCATTTTCCCTGATTTCATTTCCCTCCGCCATGACTGCAGCCAATTCAATCACTGACTTAAGTTCCCGAATATTCCCTGGGAAAGAGTACGCTAGCAGTTTATCCTGTGCTTCGGTTGTAATCTTTATTTTCTTAAGCTGATTTTCCTTTGTGAATTGATCAAGCAAATGTTTGGCAATAAGAATAGCATCCTGGCCACGTTCTCGGAGAGGAGGGATGGCAATGGGTAATCCAAGAATCCTGTAGTAAAGATCCTCTCTGAATCTACCACCTTTAACTTCCTCCAGAAGGTTGCGATGAGTGGCTACCGTAATTCGTACATCTAATTTGATGACTTCGTTGCCACCAATTCGTGTCACTTCCCTTTCCTGGAGAACTCGCAGTAGCTTAGCCTGTAAACTGAGATCCATTTCGCCTATTTCATCCAGAAAGATGGTACCTCCTTCTGCTTCTTCAAATTTTCCAATTCTTCGTCCAATAGCTCCTGTAAATGCTCCTTTTTCGTGGCCGAACAATTCACTTTCGATTAAGTCTCGCGGAATAGCGGCAATATTCACTGCGATAAAGGGCTCATTCTTTCTTTTTGAATTGTAATGTATAGCCTTAGCAACCAGTTCTTTACCAGTCCCTGTTTCACCTGTTATAGAAGTAATAATATTGGTTTTAGCTGCTTTTTCCATCAACGCAAAAATCTTTTTTAATGCAGGACTGCTTCCAATAATGCTCTTTTCAAATTCATACTTTTCTCCTATTTCCTGCTTTAAATGGTTAATCTCCTTGATCAAAGAATTATTGTTTTGCGCATTATAGATGGAGTTGAGAATCCTCTCTTTTGCTTCCTCATCTTTGGAAATGTAATCAAAGGCCCCGGCCTTGAGAAGTTCAACCGCTGTTCCTATTTTTTCCTGTGCCGATACGATGATCACACTAATGGAAGGATCAAAATCTTTGATTTCTTTTAATACCTTTTCTCCGGCCAGATCGGGCAATGAATAGTCTAGGGTAATGACAGAGGGCCTTTTATGTAGATTAGTAATACACTCCTTGCCCGTAGTGAAGAACTCTGTTTCAAAATCGGGGTTTAGACTTAGTACGTATTTCAGGAACTTTGAATACGCGTGGTCATCCTCTACTACAAATATTTTAACCGGGTCTTTCTCGTACATAACTCTGTTCTTCCCCTAAAGTAAATTAAAGCGCCATCTTAATTCACATAAAAATTTAAAATTCGACCTAATTAGGTGATTTTTATGTTAGAATATAGGCAATCGAAGTGCATGGCGAGAAATGAGACAGATTTTTTTGGTAGTTCTATAGTTCCCTTTCGCCTGGTCTTCCTCATGTGGTTGGCGTTTACCATCCAATTTTTGTACGGGTATGATCTTGGCATTCTTGGGATAAAGCCTCGTTCATTAGAAGGGACGATTGGAATATTGACAGCTCCCATTGTCCATGGAAATTTATCACATCTCATTTCCAATACTGTCCCGTTGCTATTCTTGGGATCAGTCCTCTTCTTCTTTTATGAACGCATTGGCAGAACTGTTTTTTTTCGCTGCTATTTTTTCACCAATCTATTGGTATGGCTATTTAGTCCGAGGGTATCTTATCATATAGGAGCAAGTGGATTAATTTATGGATTGGCGGCATTTTTAATTTTCTTTGGATTAATCCGCAAAGATTTTGTCTCGTTAGCCATTTCTATTGGAATTATGCTGCTCTATGGAGGAATATTTTACGGTGTATTGCCATCCGACCCACATGTGTCGTGGGAATCCCACTTAGCCGGTGCTTTGGTTGGTACCGTCACAGCGTTTAACTTGAGCGACAAAAAGAGAGTTAGTTAATGGATGCCGCTGCAAAAAAAATTTTGATTGATTTAAAGGCTGGTAAATATGCTCCTGTCTATACATTACAAGGCGAAGAAACTTACTATATAGATTTGATTTCCAAATATATAGAAGCTCATGCCTTAAGTGAATCTGAAAAGAGTTTTAACCAAGTAATAGTATACGGCAGAGATTCTCCTGTCCAAACAATTTTAACACATGCCAGGCGATTTCCGATGATGGCAGAAAGGCAAGTGGTAGTAGTACGAGAAGCACAGGATATACCTGATTTACAGAAGGAAACTGGAGCGAAATTGCTGCTAGATTATATCACCAGGCCTGTGCCCAGTACGGTGCTTGTACTTTGTCATAAGCATAAAACCCTTGACAAAAGGAGAGAATTGGGCAAGAAAATAGACCAACTGACGGTCTCTGCCACGTTTAAGAAGCCCTACGAGAATCAGCTCGCTGATTTTGTTCTGGATTTGATGAAAGAGCGTGGTGCTAAAATTGATGATGCCGGTGTGCAGATGCTATGCGAATACATTGGAAATGATCTCAATCGCCTCTGCAATGAAATAGATAAGGTATTAATTGATGCTCAACCCGGAGAAACCATTTCTGCTGAGAAAGTCATGGCCAAAGTGGGGATAAGTAAGGAGTATAATATTTTTGAATTGCAGAAAGCTCTTATTCAAAAGGACATTCTCCTGGCCTCAAAAATTGTGAATTACTTTGAAAGTAACACGAAGAAGAATCCGATAATTCCAATGATTGCATTTCTGTATTCGTTTTTCAGTAAGCTACTGATAGCGTCAGCGGCTGTGGATAAGAGTGAACGAGGATTAATCACTGCGCTCAAAATCAGCCCGTTTGCAGCCAAGGACTATACCAATGCTTTGCAACGATACTCGCTTACAAAGATTGCTGAAAATGTTTCTTTGATAAAAAATGCTGACTTGAAATTGAAGGGGGTTAATTCAGGCTCTGAAAGTGACGGACAGATTCTTAAGGAACTTGTATTCCGCCTCATGTCCTGATGTGAATGAATGTCACCAATGATTTTTTTCGTAATCATCTGGAGAGAAGGGTTAACCATTGCGAATACAATTTTATTAGCTAACTTTGAAGTGAGGTATTGCTTCTAAAGCAAATTTTTTAAACTGAGTAGTGCAATATTTTTTTGAGTTAGTTGTTTTACCAATAAATCATTGATGCGGAAGATTCTCTTCACGATAAGTGCAATTATTTCTTTTCATTTTTGCAGTGGCCAGGACCTTCTTTCTCAAAATAAAGCCGAACGTCTCTATAAAACGGCCAATGATTTAATAGACCATCATCAATTTGGCGCAGCCCGTGAGACCTGGGATCAATTTCTAAGTGCAGCCGACAAGAATGATACAAGAAGGGTAGAAGCCGAGTATTTAAAAGCGTTCTCTTCTCTGAATCTTTACCATTCCGATGGTGAAAAGCTGATTGAAGACTTTGTTGAAAAAAACGCCACCCATCCGAGGTCGGTTACGGCTTATTTTGATTTGGGTAACTTTTTTTACAATGAAAAAAATTATTCGAGGGCCGCATCTTATTATGCCAAGGCTGATTTTCTCTCATTAAGCGAAAGCCAGCAGAATATAGGAAATTTTAGATATGGTTACAGCTTGTTCAATCTGAAAAAACTTAAAGAAGCACTCGATCAATTCAACTTTGTAAAAACACAGGGAGGACAATACGGTCCGGCTGGCAGTTATTATGCAGGGTTTGTCGAATTCAGTCAGGGAGACTATGAAAATGCGAAAGTGGATTTGAAAAGAGCCGAGCAGAGCGAGGCTTATAATGGAATAGTACCCCAAGTACTTGCCAATGTCTACTACAAGCAAAGGAATTATGATGAGTTGCTGAACTATGCAAAAAGTGTAAGTGAAAGAGAGGGAGTCATCAATAGCGAAGAGATTGCCTTACTTTCAGCTGAGGCTTATTTTAAAAAATCTGATTATAAGAATTCATTAAGTGGATATAGAGAATATCTTGAATCACGAAAAGGCACAGCTGATCGTGGGGTTTTATCAAGGGCTGGCTATTCTGCCTACGTTACAGGACAAGACACAGAAGCACTAACCTACTTTAAAGCGTCTGTTTCAGACAAAGATTCGGTTGGATTTTACTCCTCTTATTATTTAGGAATGCTTTATTTGAAGCAACAACAAAAACCCTTGGCACTTACTGCCTTTGACAATGCAAGGAGATTTACGAATGATAAAAAACTGACAGAAGAGAGCTCTTTTCAATTCGCTAAGATATCCTATGATATGGGACAACCTGACAAAGCAATTAATGAATTTGAGGAATTCTTGCAGAATTCTCCAGTTAGTGAGCATGTTGTGGAGGTGAAGGAACTCTTGTCACAAGCCTACGTCAATGCAAACAACTATAACAAAGCCATTCAATATATTGAGTCATTGCCAAAGCGAGGACCAGCTATTGATCGGGCTTTTCAGAAAGCAACTTTTTTAAAAGGAACAGAATTATTCAACAAAGAAGATTATGCTCAAGCGATTCAATTTTTTGATAAGTCATTGCAAAGCCCTATAGATCAAACCTATTTGGCAGAGGCATCTTTCTGGAGTGCAGAGACCTATTCAATTGGCAAGCGGTATGATCTTGCAGCTATTAAATATCAGCAGGTTATTGGGCTTTCCGGATATGCTAATCAGGAGATTATCTTTAGGGCAAGGTATGGCTTGGGGTATGCTCACTTCAATTCGCAACAATATGATCGTGCGCTCACTAACTTTAAAGAGTTTGTGGCCAAATCTTCTAAAGCGAACCCGAATTTTACAGACGGAATATTACGTTTGGCTGACTGTCACTATGTATCAAAGGATTATCCCGATGCGTTGGTTAACTATAGAAAAGCAGTTCAATTAAATTCCGTTGATATTGACTATGCTCATCTGCAAGCTGGAGTTGTTCTTAGTATCCTGCGCAACTATTCGGAAGCAGCTAACGAATTGAATGAAGTAATTAAAAATTATCCACAATCTCGTTTTCTGGATGAGGCTTTGTTTCAACGAGCTCAGTTAGACTTTGAACAAGGTAATTATTCTGCGTCAGTTTTGGGATTCACCAAATTAATTGGATCATCAACTACCTCACGATTTCTGCCTTATGCATATTTAAGGCGTGCTTCTTCATATTATAATCTTAAAGAGTATGGCAAAACAGCAGATGATTATATCAGCCTGGTTGAAAAATTCCCGACCCATCCAATAACAAATGACGCCTTACTTCCATTACAGGAAGCCTTGACTCTTTCCGGTCGATCGGCAGACTTTGCCAATTACATTGGGCAGTTTAAGACGGCCAACCCCGGAGCAAAAGGAATTGAATCTGTTGAATTTGAAGCGGCCAAGAGTTTTTACTTTAATCAGGACTACACACAAGCCATATCGAATTTAGGAGAATATTTAAAGTCTTATCCTGTAAGCCCGAGAGCTACTGAGGCCAAGTATTATACAGCAGAATCTTACTATCGTCTTAAGGAAATGGTAAAAGCTCTTGCCATTTATAATGAAATCACAGCGGAAAACACCTTTGCATTAACAAATAAAGTAACTGCCAGAGTTGCAGAACTTGAATTCAAGCAGGGAAATTTTGAAAAAGCAATTCCTCAATTTCAGAAGTTAGGCAGAATTGCCTCCAATAAGAAAGAACAGTTCAGCGCGTGGTCTGGATTAATGGAATCAAATTATTTATTAGCGCAATATGATTCAGCGGATAGTTATGCCCGGTTAATTCTTGAGAAAGGCAAAGTAAATGCAGGAGCTGAAAACAAAGCTTCGTTATATCTTGGTAAATCAGCTATGGCCCGTGGTGATTATGAAGGCGCTAAAGACGAATTCTTGAATACACTAAACACAGCTCAGGATGAATATGGAGCGGAGGCTAAATATTTGCTGGCGGAAATCTTTTTCCTAAATAAAGATAACAAGCAATGTTATGAGACCTGCGTAAGTCTCAATATTGATTTTGCTGCTTATCCTGAGTGGGTAGGGAAGTCCTATCTCTTGCTCTCAGACAATTTCATGGTTATGGGCGATTTATTCCAGGCAAAAGGCACATTAAAATCCCTTATCGACAATTTTCCATTGCAGATTGTAAAAGACCAGGCGAAAGAAAAATTGATGAAGTTAGAAGAACAAGATTTAAAAAAGCAAAAAACAACTCAGTCCGATACAATAGATAATTGATGAAGAAATTGCTGAATCATATTTATTCCTTGGACTGCCTATGCTTACTTGTATTGCTTTTTATCATGCATAGCAATGTTCAGGCACAGCAGGATTGGGAAAAGGATGGTGGTATCCCAGATGCACAAATTGAAATTATTAAGGACCGCAAGATTAAATTACCTCCTGCTGATCGCAATTTTGATAAAATACCTCCACGCCCCGTTGAGCCAATTAAACCTGAGATTGTTTACGAGTATAAGAATCTTCGCTTCAATACACCCGATTACAATCCTAGTATTCGTCCATTGAAATTGAAGCAAGAGGAAATATCAAAAATCTTTGGAAATTATGTGAGCGCAGGGTTTGGAAATTATTCTTCTCCCTATTTAGAAGCTTACTTCAACTCAAAGCGAGATAAGAATAAATTCTACGGAGGTCATTTCTATCATCATAGTTATGGGAAAGGATCTGTAGATGATAAGAATTCGGCAAGTGCCGCAACACAAATTGATTTATTCGGAAAATCATTTAATAGAAGTGTAGCTGCTGGTGGTTTTTTAACCTATGGAAACCAGACTAACTATTTCTATGGCTATACGCCTAAGTTGGAAACGCAGCGTGATACAATAAAGCAAAGTTATAATATCGTTAGTCTGGGTGGCGATATATCAAACTCAAAGCCCTCTAATTTTAGTTACCTCCTAAAAGGAGGGTTCAGTTATCTGACAGATAATTACAAAGCTGCAGAAAGCGAAGTTGCTTTGAATTTTATAAGCGATTATAAATTTTCTGAATCGAAGAAAGCGATTTTAATAGCGGATTACTTTCTTATTGCTCGCGAGGATGTGAAGATTGACGCAAGCCCAAGAAACCTTTTAAGGATCAAACCCGCCTATCAATTCTCACCAGTTGAGAACTTATCACTTACCCTGGGAGTCAATACTGCTTACGAGAATGATACGCTTGGGGCAAACAAATCGCTGCACATCTTTCCAAATTTAAAAGCATATTACACGTTAAGTAAATCAGTTACGGCTTACGCTGCCCTTACGGGTGATATCGATAAAGTTAATCTTCATTCACTTTCAAGAGAGAATCGCTGGGTAAATTCTAATATCAACATTTTCAATACTAACCGATCCATTGAATTTCTAGGAGGATTAAAAGGCAAACTGGGCCGGAAGGTGGGATTTGAGACTGGATTTTCTGCTGCAAACTTGAAAGGGCTTTACTTTTACCAAAACTCTCTACTCGACCGATCAAAATTTGAGGTTATCTACGATGCAGGTAACACCAAGCGACTCAATGTATTTGCTCAACTTGAATTTGCACAGGCTGAGTCTTTTAGATTGGCGTTGAGAGGTGATATTTTTAACTACTCAACCGATAAGATTGCTGAGGCACTTCACCGGCCTACCTATCGTTTTGTCTTTAACTCTTCTTACAATGTTTACGAAAAGCTGCTATTCAACCTTGATTTCATTGGCCAAGGAGGGATGAAAGCATTTGATCAGTCGTTGGCCACGACAATAACAATAAAACCGGCTTTGGACCTCAATTTTAAGACGAATTATTTTCTTTCCAAGCAGGTGTCCATATTCCTGAAGCTGAATAACATTTTAGCAAATAAATACGAGGTGTACTTGAATTATCCAGTCAGAGGCTTCCAGGCAATGGGAGGCATCACATGGACCTTTTGATAGCTTGAATTTGAGAAATTACGTTATTTTTGTATTAACACCCTGTTAAAACCTTTACCATGGCGAAGCGAAAAAAGGACAATGAAGACCCATCCCAGGAAAATCTGGGTAATACGAATGACTCGGCAGATAACTTTGGCTTGCCGGATATAGACTACAAACCACTCGATAGAGCGGAAGAAATTTCAGGTTCTGTAGCGCAAGAAGAAACTCTACCAGAACCAGAACGATCCTCCTATTCTTATCAGGCAGAGACACCCAAAGCGGAAGAGCGCGTTCCGTATGTCCCCATGGAAGAGCCTAAATCCAGTGCGCCAATGATTATCACAATAATCATTGGTTTAGTGGTAGTGGTAGCTGGTTTCCTGATTTATTTTTATGTGTACAAGCCGAAAGCGGAGAAAGCTAGACAGGAACTGGTGAAAGCTGCTGAATTGAAAAAGCAAAAGGCTGAAGAAGTGCGACTTGCCAAACTTAAAGAAGAGGAAGAACGCAAAAGGAGAGAGACTGAAGCTGCTGCCAATGCAAAGCCAGCTGAGGGGACAATAGAGACACTAACGGAGCGAACAAAGCGTTATTATGTTGTTGTTTCC
>JANNRV010000202.1:0-17776 GCA_031401775.1 Bacteroidia bacterium
AAGAAGTCGTTGGAGAGGAGTTCGTCCACGCACAAGGCCAGTAGCGATGAACCCTGTCGATCACCCGATGGGTGGTGGTGAAGGTCGCGCTTCAGGAGGTCATCCAAGATCAAGAAATGGATTGCTTGCTAAAGGCAAGAAGACAAGACACCCTAAGAAATATTCAGATCGTTTAATCATTGTAAGAAGGAAGAAATAATGGGAAGGTCAATAAAAAAAGGTCCATACCTCGATGCCCGGTTGGCTAACAAAGTCACCGTAATGGAGCAGTCAGGTAAAAAATCAGTGATCAAAACCTGGTCAAGAAGATCAACCATTACCCCGGATCTGGTTGGATTTACATTCGCGGTACATAATGGAAATAAGTTCATTCCGGTTTATGTTACCGAAAACATGGTAGGTCATAAGTTGGGTGAATTTGCCCCAACCCGTGTGTTCAAAGGACACTCTGGTAATAATAAAGTAGAAGCTAGAAGCTAATAATAGGCGTAGGTCTTTCTTATGGAAACGGTAGAAAAGAAAACAAAGAGATCGGTAGTAAAGAGAGCTAAACTTGAGGCGATCAAGGAGGCTGCCAAAAAAGGCCCTGCTACAGCATACCTGAAAAATGTTCCCACCTCTCCTCGGAAGATGAGATTGGTGGCGGATCTAATCAGAGGCCAGCGTGTAAGTCATGCATTGAACATTCTGAAATATGAGGCGATGCATCCTGCAGCCAAATTGGAGAAACTCCTACTCTCAGCTATTTCTAATTGGGAGGCCAAGAACACCGAAGTGAAATTAGAAGAGGCTAACCTTTTCATCAAAGATATTTTTGTTGATGGTGGGCGGATGCTAAAAAGATTAAGGCCAGCACCTCAAGGTAGAGCTCACCGGGTGAGAAAGAGATCAAACCATGTCACTTTAGTAGTTGACACTATGCCGGCAGAAGAAAAGAAAAATAAGAAGAAAGCAGTTAAAGAAACGAACGAATAATGGGACAGAAAATTAATCCTGTAGGATTCAGATTAGGAATCGTCCGCGGTTGGGATTCCAGTTGGTTCGGTGGTAATAATTTTGCCGACAAATTGGTAGAAGACCATAAGATCAGAAAATACGTGGACGCCCGTATTCAAAAAGGAGGCATCGCGAAAGTGGTGATCGAACGCACATTGAAACGAGTTACGCTCACTATCCATACGGCTCGTCCGGGAGTAGTCATAGGTAAAGGAGGCACAGAGGTTGATAAAATAAAAGAAGAGTTAAAGAAGCTGACGGGTAAGGATGTTCAAATCAACATCTTTGAAATAAAACGTCCCGAGTTGGATGCGAAATTGGTTGGTGAATCAATCGCTCAGCAGTTAGAAGCAAGGATTTCATATCGTAGAGCAATGAAGCAAGCCATTGCTTCCGCCATGAGAGTAGGAGCAGAAGGAATTAAAGTGAAAGTTTCAGGTCGTTTAGCAGGAGCCGACATGGCCCGCGCTGAACAATATAAGGAAGGAAGAATTCCTCTTCATACACTCCGCGCAGATATTGATTATGCAATCTCTGAAGCGCAGACTGTGTATGGAAAAATTGGTATCAAAGTGTGGGTTTTCAAAGGAGAGATTTTTGGAAAGCGTGACTTATCACCAAACATAGGAATGGTGAGCAACGCAGCAGGAGAGAATAAAGGAGGAGCACCAGGTGCTGGTGATAGAAGAGGTGGCCCACGTGGAGATAGAAATGAAAGAGGTGGAGATCGTGGAGGCGATAGAAGAGGAGCAGGAGATCGCGGTGGCGATAGAGGAGGCAGCCGTCCGGGTGGTGCTGGTGCCGGAAGAGGTGGAAAAAGATAATTAGGTAAGAAAGACGTATAGCAAAGTAGAATAACATGTTACAGCCTAAGAGAACCAAGTTTAGAAAAATGCAGAAAGGCCGTGTGAAAGGATTGGCAACAAGAGGCCATTCTATCGCATTTGGATCTTTTGCACTAAAGTCGATGGAAGCAGGATGGATCACTGCAAGACAGCTAGAAGCTGCCCGTGTGGCTGTAACCCGTGCTATGAAACGTGAAGGTCAAGTATGGATCCGCATCTTCCCGGATAAGCCTATTACTCGCAAGCCTGCTGAAGTAAGAATGGGTAAAGGTAAAGGAGCACCCGAATATTGGGTAGCAGTAGTGAAGCCAGGAACTATTTTGTTTGAAGCCGGTGGAGTAAACATCGCCACAGCAAAAGAGGCGTTGGCACTGGCGGAAGGAAAACTTCCTCTTAAGACGAAATTTACAATCAGAAGAGACTACGTTGAATAAGGTATCAATATGAAAAACGCAGAAATTAAGGGACTGAGCTTAGTTGAGCTCAATGAGAAAATCGGAAGCGAACAAGAAGCGCTTCGCAAGATGAGGTTTGCCCACCAGATTTCGGCTATCGAAAATCCGATGAAGATTAACGAGACCCGCAAACTTATCGCCCGGTTGAAAACGGAATTAACGGCAAAAGCAATTCAAAAGTAATTGATCATGGAAGAAAGGAATCTTAGGAAAGAAAGGATAGGCAAAGTAGTCAGCAATAAGATGACAAAAAGCTGCACGATTGCTATCGAGCGCAAAGTGAAGCATCCTATCTATGGAAAATTTATGAAGAAGACCACCAAGTTGATGGCCCATGATGAGCAGAATGCAGCCGGAGTCGGAGATACCGTGCGGATCATGGAGACTCGTCCGTTGAGCAAGAATAAAAGATGGAGATTGGTTGAAATTATTGAAAAAGCGAAGTAATCATGATACAGAACGAAAGCAGACTGATCGTTGCAGATAACAGTGGAGCTAAAGAAGTGCTTGTGGTACATGTTCTTGGTGGCACACACAGACGTTACGCCAGCGTAGGAGATACCATCGTGGTTACCATTAAGTCAGCCATACCTACCAGCCAGGTGAAGAAGGGAACAGTTTCTAAGGCAGTGGTAGTACGCACAAAGAAAGAGATTAGAAGAAAAGACGGATCATATATCCGTTTTGAAGATAATGCTGCTGTTTTATTGAATGCTCAAAATGAGCCAAGAGGTACCCGGATTTTCGGTCCTGTGGCACGTGAGCTTCGCGAAAAGCAGTTCATGAAAATTGTTTCATTGGCCCCAGAAGTATTGTAAGATGGAAAGGAAGTACAACAAACAACCCAAGCTCCATATCCGCAAAGGAGATACGGTAAAAGTGATTGCTGGCGAGGATAAGGATAAGACCGGTAAAGTCTTAGAGATACTTATCGAGAAAAACAGAGCCATTGTGGAAGGAAGAAACATGGTCACAAAACACCAGAAGCCTTCTGCCGGAAAGCCTGAAGGCGGCATTAAGAAAATGGAAGGAACAATTCACATCAGTAATTTGATGCTTATTGATCCGGCAAGTGGTAAGGCCACCAGAACAGGAAGAAAGCTTAACGAAAAAGGAAAGCTTCAGAGATATTCAAAGAAAACAGGAGAACTTATTAAGTAATGGCAATGCCTAGACTAAAAGACAAATACTTGGCGGAAATCGTACCGGCTCTGAAGCAAAAGTTTCAGTACAAGTCGGTAATGCAAGTACCTAAAATCGAAAAAATTTGCATCAATAAAGGTATTGGTGCCGCAGTAGCTGACAAGAAGATGATTGATGTTGGTCTGGAAGAGATCACCACCATATCAGGACAGAAGGCTGTGCCCACAAAATCCAAAAAGGCAATTTCTAATTTCAAACTGAGAGAGGACATGCCTATTGGCGTGAAAGTTACTCTCCGTGGAGATCGCATGTATGAATTTTTAGACAGGCTAGTAAGTGTTGCCTTACCTAGAGTTCGTGACTTTAAAGGAGTTAGTGATAAAGGATTCGATGGCCGTGGCAACTATACATTAGGTGTAAAGGAGCAGATCATCTTCCCTGAGATATCTATTGACAAGGTTTCGAAAATCAATGGTATGGATATCACCCTCGTGACATCCGCAGCTACAGATGAAGAGAGCTACGAATTGCTGAAAGCATTGGGGATGCCTTTTGTAACAAAAAATTAACCGACATGGCAAAATTATCGATCATCGCAAGAGACAATAAGAAGGTGAAGTTGGTGGAGCGCTACAAGACTAAGCGTGAGGCTTTAAAAAAAGCGGGAGATTGGGCCGGGTTGGATAAACTGCCCCGTAGTTCTTCTGCCGTTCGCATTAAGAACCGTTGTAAGCTTACCGGGAGACCAAGAGGTTATATGGGGAAATTCGGGCTATGCAGGAACCAGTTTCGCCAAATGGCTTCAGATGGGAAAATACCTGGTGTGACCAAGGCAAGCTGGTAAAAACAAGGCCTGGGAGGGGTTTTATTAACTTCTGGGTTTATTTGAATAAAGGAAAGGATTCAATAACTTTGCAGCCCCGTTTTAAAAGCGGGTTTGCTTTTTAATTATAATGAAAACGACTGATCCAATTGCAGACTATTTAACCCGGTTGAGGAACGCTATCAAGGCGCGCCACCGTGTTGTCGATGTTCCCGCTTCTAATTTGAAAAAAGAGGTGACCAAGGTTTTGTTTGATAAGGGGTACATCCTTAACTACAAGTTTGAAGATACAAGCAATAAGCAAGGCAATATCAAGATCGCGTTAAAGTATAACCCCGAGACTAAAGAGTCTGCTATTACCAAGCTGGCTCGGATAAGCTCTCCAGGATTGCGCCAATATAAGCCGGCCGATGAGCTTCCTAAAGTATTGAACGGTTTAGGCATCGCCATTCTTTCTACTTCTAAAGGTGTGATCACTGATAAGGAAGCGAAAGCGTTGAATGTAGGTGGTGAGGTTTTATGTTATATCTATTAATTCAACAAGCATGTCACGCATAGGTAGACTTCCCATAGCAATTCCAAAAGGTGTAACCTGCACTTTCTCTGAAAGCAATCATAAGGTAAGTGTAAAAGGCCCAAAGGGTGAGTTACATCAGGTACTTGATCCCGATTTCAAAATCAATCAAGAGAATGGTGAGGTCGTAGTGCTTCGCCCCACTGAACAGAAGAGACATAAAGCAATGCATGGCCTTTATAGAGCACTAATTGCGAATATGGTGAAAGGTGTTAGCAATGGCTACAAGGAGCAATTGGAATTGGTTGGTGTAGGTTATAAAGTGACGGCACAGTCTAATGTTTTGGAATTGAGTTTGGGCTATTCTCATAGCATTTTTCTGGCTATTCCTTCAGAGTTGAAGGTTCAGGCCATTACTGAAAAAGGCTCTAATCCAACGATTATTCTAGAAGGCATTGATAAGCAACTTATCGGACAGATCGCAGCCAAGATTAAGTCGTTGCGCAAAGTTGAACCTTACAAAGGAAAAGGTATTCGTTACACAGGTGAATTTGTTCGTAGAAAAGCGGGTAAGGCAGCTGCTAAATAATTTAAGATCATGGCGAACGTAAAAACAGAACGCAGAAGCAGAATAAAGATGGGTGTACGCAAGAGGCTCGAAGGAACCTCTGACCGTCCTAGACTATCAGTTTTCCGCAGCAATAAAGTGATTTATGCTCAGGTAATCGATGACTCAAAAGGTCACACTATTGCTTCAGCTTCTTCAGTAGATCTGGATAAGAAAGGTGGCGTGAAGATCGACATCTCTAAAGCCGTTGGAAAGAAAGTAGCTGAGAAGGCATTGGCTTCCGGAGTGAGCAGTATTGTATTTGACCGTAATGGTTATTTATATCATGGTAACATCAAAGCTTTGGCCGAAGGAGCCAGAGAAGGCGGTTTAAAATTTTAAAAACGCATGACACAAAGTAACGTCAGTACAGTAAAGGCAAGCGAGATTGATCTCAAGGAGAAAGTGGTTGCCATTCAGCGCGTAGCGAAAGTGGTAAAAGGCGGAAGAAGATTCAGCTTTGCAGCTATTGTTGTAGTTGGAGATGGAAATGGTGTAGTAGGCTACGGACTTGGTAAAGCCAATGAAGTAACCGATGCGATCACAAAAGGAATTGACGATGCTAAGAAGCATTTGGTAAAAGTTCCTATCATTAAAGGAACAGTACCACATGAATCAATTGGCAAATTTGGTGGTGGTCTGGTTTTATTGAAGCCTGCCTCCGATGGAACAGGAGTAATCGCTGGTGGTGCTATGCGCGCTGTGCTGGAAAGTGCCGGTGTTCATAACGTGTTGGCGAAATCAAAAGGGTCTTCCAATCCACACAATGTGGTGAAGGCTACCTTTAAAGCATTGACAAACATGCGTGATGCACAGTCCATTGCTAGAAACAGAGGAATTTCATTGTCTAAAGTTTTCAACGGTTAAGCGTTATGGCAAAAGTTAGAATTACCCAAACTCGCAGCATGATTAAGAGACCTGAAACTCAGCAAAGAACAATTCAATCGCTGGGATTGGGCAAAGTGCATAGATCTGTGGAGGTTGAATACACTCCACAAATTCAGGGAATGGTGAAAAAAGTTAATCATTTGGTGAGCGTAAAAGCCTTATAACATGAAGTTGCACGAATTGAAACCCGCAGACGGGGCTACAAAAAACAATAAGAGATTGGGCAGAGGTCAAGGATCCGGTGGAAGCACTGCAGGTCGTGGACACAAAGGAGCTCAATCACGTTCCGGCTATCATAAGAAGATTGGTTTTGAAGGTGGACAGATGCCTTTGCAAAGACGTGTTCCTAAGTTTGGATTTAAGAATAACAATAAGATTTATTTCAAGGCAATCAATTTGGATGCGCTTGAAGAATTGGCGAAGAAGACCAATGCTTCAGCCTTGAGCATTAAGTTGATGATCGATAATGGTATTGTAGGTAAGAATGACAGAGTGAAAATATTAGGCAGAGGTGAGCTGAAAGCCAAAGTGAGTGTTGAAGCTCATTCTTTTTCATTAACCGCTACCAAAGCTATTGAAACTGCCGGGGGAACAGCTACTAAAGTTTAGAAATGAAGAGGTTCTTCACTACCATAAAGAATATTTTTTCGATTGATGACCTGCGAATCAGGATTCTCAATACAATCTGGTTTCTGATCATTTTCAGATTAGGATCTCATATTGTATTGCCAGGTGTTGATTCCACTAAATTGGTGAGCACTTCGGGAGGTATTTTTGATCTTCTCAATACATTCTTAGGAGGTTCGTTTAGTCGTGCTTCCATTTTTGCATTAGGTATCATGCCCTACATCTCTGCCTCCATCGTAGTGCAGTTATTGACGGTTGCCGTTCCCAAGTTTTCGAAGATGCAGAAAGAGGGAGACAGCGGAAGAAAAAAATTAAATCAATTTACACGGGTATTGACCATTTTGATTACGGCTGCGCAGTCCTACGCATACCTTAACTCAACGATTCTTGTCACACCCGATGCAGTGTACTACCCCGGATTATTCTTCACCGTTTCTTCCATCATGATTCTGGTAGCAGGTACCATGTTCTGTATGTGGCTAGGTGAAAGAATCACGGACAAAGGAATTGGAAACGGTATCAGTATGTTGATTATGATCGGTATTGTATCTCGCTTCCCGGCAGCCATCTATCAGGAGATTGATGCGAAGGGAATGGGAGGATTGCTTTTATTTATTCTTGAGGCACTTGCCTTGTTCTTTGTAGTAGTGGGTGTTATCGCATTGACACAAGCTACAAGAAGAATCCCGGTGCAGTATGCCAAGCAGGTGGTGGGAAATAAGTTGTATGGTGGAAAGCGCGACTTCATTCCCTTGAAATTAAACTCTGCCGGTGTTATGCCAATCATTTTTGCTCAGGCTTTGATGTTTTTACCACCGTTGATGGCTGGATTATGGAGGGATAGCGACATTGGTGCTTATGTAGGCTCAACGTTCGCTGATTTCACTTCATGGCAGTACAACTTATTGTTCGCTTCATTGATTCTGATATTCACTTTCTTCTATACCGCGATCACTGTACCTTCAAACGACATAGCAGACAACTTAAAAAGAAATGGTGGTTTTGTTCCGGGTATTAAGCCGGGAAAACAAACTGCGGAATTCATAGATAGTATTTTATCAAAGATTACTTTACCGGGAGCCATCTTCTTGGCTATCGTAGCAATTCTTCCTGCCTTTGCAGTGAAGGCAGGCATCACTCAAAATTTTGCCCAATTCTACGGTGGTACTTCACTTTTGATTTTGGTGGGAGTTGTGCTTGACACACTTCAGCAGATTGAAAGTTATTTGCTGATGAGGCATTATGAAGGGATGATGAAATCAGGGAGGGTGAAAGGACGTTCTCAATTTGCTGCGGCTTAGGTCTTTAAATGGTTCATTTAAAGACGGCAGAAGATGTACAGATCATTAAAGAAAGCGCCCAAATTTTAGGAAAGGCGCATGGGGAAGTAGCAAAACGGGTAAGACCGGGAGTGAAAACCGGTGAACTGAATAGAATCGCTGAAGAGTTTATAAAGGACCATGGTGGAATACCTTCCTTCAAAAACTACAACGGTAGTTTTCCTGCAGGTCTGTGTATATCGATCAATGAGGTCGTTGTGCATGGATTTCCGGGTACATATGAACTGAAGGAAACAGACATCATTTCCGTGGATTGCGGAGTCCTGTTTAAAGGGTTTCATAGTGACTCAGCCTATACTTATCCCTTAGAAGGTGTAAGTACTGAAGTACTCAACTTGCTCAACCGTACGTACGATTCGTTGTATGTTGGGATAGAGCAGGCGAAGGCCGGGAATAGAATTGGAGATGTTGGTTTTGCAATACAAAGCCATGTTGAAAAGTTCGGTTACGGTGTGGTGAGAGAGTTGGTAGGGCACGGTGTGGGAAGAAGCCTTCATGAAGATCCAGAAGTTCCTAATTATGGGAAACGAGGGAAGGGAGTGAAAATAGTTCCGGGGATGGTCTTCGCAATTGAGCCGATGATCAATATGGGAACAAAGAATGTAGTGCAGGAGAGAGATGGATGGACGATCCGGACGAAAGACAAGAAACCTTCAGCTCATTTTGAGCACATGGTGGCAATTTTTGAGGATAGGACAGAGATTTTGACAACACATGAGTACATCGAAAAAAATTATTTGTATCAGTGGCGAAACAAAAGTCGATAGAGCAGGACGGAACTATTCAGGAGGCATTGTCCAACGCAATGTTTCGGGTTCAATTGGAGAACGGGCATGAAGTGTTGGCGCATATTTCAGGTAAAATGAGGATGAATTATATCCGTATTCTGCCAGGAGATAAAGTTAGGTTAGAGATGTCGCCTTATGATTTAACAAAGGGCAGGATAACATTTAGATATAAGTGATATGAAAGTAAGAGCATCCATAAAGAAACGCAGTGCCGATTGCAAAATCATCAGGCGCAAGGGCAAGCTGTATGTGATTAACAAAAAGAACCCTCGGTATAAACAAAGACAAGGATAATTATGGCACGTATTGCTGGTGTAGATATTCCCGATAACAAGAGAGGCGAAATTAGCCTTACTTATATTTTCGGTATCGGTCGCAGGACCGCTCAGTACATTCTTACCCACTCAAATGTGAGTTGGGATAAGAAGGTGAAGGATTGGAATGATGAAGAATCAAATTCCATTCGTAACATCATCTCTGAGAAATTCAAGATTGAGGGTGCATTGAAATCAGAGGTCCAACTTAGCGTAAAGCGTTTGATGGACATTGGCTGTTACCGCGGTCAGCGGCATCGCAGAGGATTGCCTGTGCGCGGTCAACATACCAAGAACAACGCCCGTACCCGCAAAGGAAAGCGTAAGACGGTAGCCAATAAGAAAAAGGCAACGAAAGGATAATTAACGAACTGAATAACATTTGATATGGCAGCTCCGGTTGAAAAAAAGAAAGATAAAAGTAAAAAGCGCGTAGTGAACGTTGAGGCTTTTGGCCACGTGCACATTCAAGCTACTTTTAACAACATTATCATTTCCATGACCAACACAACAGGTCAGGTGATTTCCTGGGCATCGGCCGGAAAAATGGGATTCAAAGGTTCAAAGAAAAACACTCCTTATGCAGCCCTTACGGCAGCGCAAGAGTGTGCTTCTAAGGCTTTCGAATTAGGTGTCAGAAAAGTGGAAGTGTTTGTAAAAGGCCCGGGTGCCGGACGTGAGTCTGCCATCAGAACCATTCAGGCTGCAGGAATCGAGGTTACCACGATTAAGGATATGACCCCGATGCCGCATAATGGATGCCGTCCTCCAAAGAAAAGAAGAGTTTAAAAATAGTTTGGAATTACGATTTTAGAATTTCGATTTAGGTTCTAAAATCAGATTGATGATTAACAAATTTGATTTAGAGGTGCGAGAAATCGTAAATCTAAAACCTAAAATTAAAAATAGAAATGGCAAGATACACAGGTCCCAAAGTTAGAATTTCCAGAAGGTTCAATGAGCCTATCATGGGAGATAACAAGGCATTGCAGAAGAAGAACTATGCTCCCGGAATGCATGGAAAAGGTAAGAAGCGCAAGCAGTCTGAATACGCGATCCAGCTGGCGGAAAAGCAGAAGGCAAAATACATCTATGGTGTATTGGAAAGACAATTTGCACACACGTTTGACAAGGCTACCCGGAAAAAAGGGGTTACTGGAGAAGTGTTATTGCAGATGCTTGAATCCCGTTTAGACAATACCGTCTATCGTTTGGGCATTGCTACGACACGAAGGGGTGCACGCCAGTTGGTGGGTCACAAGCATATTCTTGTAAATGGTGATGTGGTTAATATTCCTTCTTACGCTTTGAAGCCCGGTGACACTGTTGAAGTAAGAGAAAAGTCTAAATCACTTGAAACAATTACAAATAGTTTGTCGATTCAGTCGGCAAAAAAATACAATTGGTTGGAGTGGGATGGTCATGGCATGGTAGGAAAATTAATGAATCTTCCTTCCCGTCAGGATATTCCTGAGAACATCAATGAACAGTTGATTGTCGAATTGTACTCCAAGTAATTCTTAACCCTTTAAATTAAAATTGCTTATGTCAATATTAGCATTTCAAATGCCGGAGAAAGTTGTAATGGAAAAGTCGGACGACTTCCACGGTCTTTTTACGTTCAAGCCTTTGGAGAAAGGATACGGAGTTACCATTGGTAATGCCCTAAGAAGAATTCTCCTTTCATCATTGGAAGGATATGCGATCACAGGAATTAAAATCCCTGGCGTATTGCATGAATTTTCAACAATCGAGGGAGTTGTAGAAGATGTGGCTGAAATAATCCTCAACCTGAAGCAAGTTCGCTTGAGAAAAGTGGCCGATAATTTTGAGACCAAAGTGACGGTTAACATCAAGAAACAAAAACAGTTTAAGGCGGGAGATATTTCAAAGGTTACCAATGCCTTTGAAATTCTTAATCCGGAACATGTTATCTGCAATTTGGATGAGTCTTCTCATTTCGAAATCGAATTGACGATTGAAAAAGGAAGAGGTTATTTACCTGCAGAAGAGAATAAGCCTACCGAGCAGGTGTTTGGATTCATTCCTATCGATGCAATTTTCACTCCGGTGAAAAATGTGAAGTACAGTGTGGAGAACACTCGCGTTGAGCAAAAAACTGACTACGAAAAATTGTTGGTTGATATCGAAACGGATGGTTCGATTCATCCTGAAAAAGCATTGGAAGGCGCTGCTCATATTTTGATTCAACATTTCCGTTTGTTCTCTGATAAATCTATCGAATTAGAGACCGGAAAAGATAGCGAAATTGAGCAAGTGGATGAGGAGATGCTTCATATGCGCAAGCTATTGAAAACTGGACTTCACGATCTTGACTTGTCAGTTCGTGCTTACAATTGCTTGAAAGCAGCAGATGTTAAGACATTAGGCGAGCTTGTTCAATTGGAGATTTCTGATATGATGAAGTTCAGAAACTTTGGAAAAAAATCACTGGCTGAATTAGAGCAATTAGTTGCCGAGAAGAACCTTACTTTTGGAATGGATCTCGCAAAATATAAACTGGAAGAAGACTAATGAGACACGGGAAGAAAAATAATCACCTGGGCCGTCAGACGCCCCATCGTAAAGCGATGCTTTCCAATATGGCTTCCTCGTTGATTCTCAACAAAAGAATCACTACGACAGTTGCTAAAGCGAAGGCGCTGAGAAAGTATGTTGAGCCCTTGCTGACGAAGGCAAAGACAGATTCAACACACTCGCGTAGAACTGTGTTCTCTTACCTTCAAAATAAGGACTCTGTACAGGCTTTGTTTGGAGAAGTGGCAGGACGTATTGCCGAGCGTGCCGGTGGCTATACCCGCATTATTAAGTTCGGAGACGTTCGTCTTGGCGATAATGCTGAGATGTGCTTGATGGAATTGGTTGATTTTAATGATCTCTATAAGAAGGACGGAGTTGAGAAGAAAGCGAAAACGCGTAGAGGTAAGAAGGCGTCTAAAAAAGACGAAGGAGCAGAAGCTGAGGCGGTGGAAACTCCAGTAGCAAGCAAGGAAAAGCAAAAAAAGGCAGCAAAAAAGACTTCTAAGAAGAAAGAATAATTGAAGCCGTTTTTATAAAATAAAAAGGGATTGAAGCTAATTCAATCCCTTTTTTATTGCCCTTTTTCCAGATTTGGTGGCGTCTTGACTATAGGGGGGTCTGGGCAATCGGATGCGACAAAATAAAAGGTACTTTCGGCCCATCTTAAGAAATGAGGAATTATTTTTGCGCAACCAACATTAACACACCTTGAGCGATAAAGCCTACTTACTACTTGCAGACGGATTTTTGATTGAAGGGAAATCGATTGGGAAAAAGGGTACGACTGGAGGAGAGATTTGCTTTAACACAGGAATGACGGGCTATCAGGAGATTTATACAGATCCTTCTTATTTCGGTCAGATAGTAGTAAATACTACCGCTCACATTGGTAATTACGGGACAGAAGATGACGAGCAGGAATCTTCTGCCCCTAAAATTCGCGGACTTGTTGTTAATGATTTTTCTGAGGAATTCAGTCGTAAAACCGCAAAAGAGAGCCTTCAGCAATATTTGGAGAAGCATCAGATTGTAGGAATCTCAGACATTGATACCCGGCAACTGGTGCGTCATATTCGAAGCAAAGGGGCAATGAATGCCATTATTTCTTCGGTGCTTTCACCGGAGCTGTTGAAAGAAGAATTGAAGAAAGTTCCATCGATGGATGGTCTTGAACTTGCCTCAAAAGTGAGTACTGAGAAGCCTTATTTTTTTGGAAGCAAAACGGCCACCTATAAAGTGGCTGCATTGGATGTCGGCATTAAATCGAGTATTCTAAAAAATCTCTCAGAACGTGATTGTTATGTTCAGGTATTTCCTGCCAAAACAAGTTTTACAGATATAAAGGCCTGGGGCGCTCATGGTTATTTCATTTCAAATGGGCCGGGTGATCCGGCCGTAATGGATTATGCCGTAAAGACGGTAAAAGAGATGCTCAATTCAGACAAGCCCGTATTTGGAATTTGTCTTGGCCACCAGTTGTTAGCGTTGGCTTCAGGAGTTTCTACCTACAAAATGCATCATGGGCATCGTGGTTTAAACCATCCCGTGAAAAATTTGATCACAGGTTTGGGCGAGATGACCTCTCAGAATCATGGCTTTGCGGTGAGTGAAAAGGACATTGAAAAGAATAAAGAGGTGGAAGTCACGCATGTCCACCTGAATGATAATACCATCATGGGAATCCGATTGAAAAACAAGAAGGCTTTTTCAGTACAGTATCATCCTGAAGCTTCACCGGGTCCTCATGATTCAAGGTATCTTTTTGATCAGTTCATTTCAATGATGTGAGATTTTAGATGTATGATTTAAGATTTGATGGATAAACATGAATTAATTGAGAGAACAAGGCAATTTGCCATACGAGTTTTTAGATTGGTTGAACGATTGCCCAAATCGGAAGGAGCAAAGGTGATTACATATCAATTGTTAAAGTCTTCTTCCTCTGTGGCAG
Source organism: Bacteroidia bacterium (assembly GCA_031401775.1). GTDB lineage: Bacteria > Bacteroidota > Bacteroidia > Cytophagales > Cyclobacteriaceae > ELB16-189. The sequence goes on from JANNRV010000202.1 coordinate 13,833, forward strand.
CAAACTATAGGGCAGCAAATAGGGCAAAATCAAAAGCTGATTTCGTTCATAAGATAAAAATAGTTTTAGAGGAGGCGGATGAAAGTAATTTTTGGTTAACCTTTATTGCAGATATTGAATTGTTAAAAAAGGATGATAAAGAACTAAACCTTTTAATTAAAGAATCCGATGAATTAACCGCCATCTATACTGCATCTCTTAAAACCTTGAATCAACAAAAATCTAACATCTAATATCTTAATTCTTAAATAATAATACCATGAGTTTAATCGAAAGCATCCACGCCAGACAGATTTTAGATAGTCGCGGCAATCCTACGATAGAAGTAGATGTATTTACAGAGACTGGAGCTTTTGGCCGTGCCGCTGTTCCTTCGGGTGCATCGACTGGCTCGCATGAGGCGGTTGAACTGCGTGATGGAGACAAAAAGAAATACATGGGCAAAGGGGTTCTCAAGGCAGTGGGCAATGTGAACACAAAAATTGCCACTGAGATTGTGGGATTTGATGTCTTTGATCAAAGCCTGATTGACAAAGTGATGATTGAGTTAGACGGCACCCCGCATAAAGGAAAACTGGGAGCCAACGCAATACTTGGAGTTTCATTGGCGGTAGCGAAAGCCGCTGCGATGGAATGTGGTCAGTCCCTATTTCGTTATATCGGTGGAGTGAATGCGAATACACTGCCCGTGCCGATGATGAATATTCTCAATGGAGGAAGTCATGCCGACAACTCAATTGACTTTCAGGAATTCATGGTAATGCCAGTAGGTGCTGATACTTTTTCAGAAGCATTGCAAATGGGAGCTGAAGTGTTCCATACATTGAAAAAAGTGTTACATGACAAAGGACTTTCTACCAATGTGGGAGATGAGGGAGGATTTGCGCCCAATATCAAGTCCAATGAAGAGGCTATTGAAATTGTATTGAAGGCAATTGAGAAGGCGGGCTACAAACCGGGAGTCGATATCTTTATTGCCCTTGATCCTGCTGCTTCGGAGTTCTATGACAGTAAGACAAAGTTGTATCACTTCAAAAAATCATCTGGCAGAAAGTTGAAGCCATTGGAGATGGCAGAATATTGGACCAACTGGTCTAAGAAATATCCCATCATCTCATTGGAAGATGGATTGGCTGAGGATGACTGGACGGGATGGAAGGCCATTACCGACAGCATCGGTAAGAAAGTACAATTAGTAGGCGATGATTTGTTTGTAACCAACGTAACGCGTCTTCAGGAGGGAATTGATAAAGGTGTAGCCAACGCCATTTTGGTAAAAGTGAACCAGATTGGAAGTCTTACAGAAACCATCAATGCAGTTAACCTCGCAAAAAACAATTCTTACAAGAGCGTGATGTCACACCGCTCTGGTGAAACAGAAGACAGCACGATTGCTGATCTTTCGGTAGCACTCAATACAGGTCAGATCAAAACTGGTTCCGCTTCACGTTCCGATAGAATGGCCAAGTACAATCAGCTTCTTCGCATTGAAGAAGAGTTAGGTGAGGTGGCTTATTTTCCCGGAAGGAATTTTTAGTGCTTAAGGATTATAAATGAAAAGCGCCTTGGGGAACCAAGGCGTTTTTTTTATGTTCATCAGCTATGATAAACCCTTGAAGCAACAATAAGCCCTTTGTTGATTACAAGTGTTTCTCCAACACGAAGATCTTCTTCCCCATTTACCTGTCGGATGTATTCCATAAAGACCCGATTATCATGTGGAGTAAGCTGAATAACCTTATAGTGCAAAGAGGGCAATCGATCAAAGGAATCTTTCCACCACTGTCTTAATGCGTTTTCCCCTTTTATGAATCCTTTAGTCTCTGGCAAGCGCACCTTTAATTTTGGGCTATAATGTTCGGCACTTTCGTCATATAAAGACAGAAGTCGCTCCAGGTCGTGCTGGTTGAAGGCCTCGAACCATTCGATGGCAATTCGATTGATTTCTTCAGAAGTCATAGTTATCCAGAATTGGGAAAGTAAATACCATTTTAAGTCAAACTTTATCTTAAAACAAGCAATCCATGGCCTAAACGATACAAATAATTGATTTTGAAGGGTTACTAAATAAAAATTCCTAAGCCAGTTACGAGTAAGCTTTTTGAGTTATCAATATCAAATATTAAGACAATGAATGGTAATGTGATGTTGTATTTGATTGGTTTTATAGTAATCGGTGGACTAACACTGTTATTTTATTGGTGGAAAAATTCAGCCGAAGAATTGGGTTCAAAAATCACGGGAATCTGGGAAAATGCTGACCATACGATTCGCGTATTGATTTACGAAATCGACTCTATCTTCCAGGGAGAAGTAATTTGGACGAATGTGCAAAATCAACGTGTATTAGGTGCACGGATATTGCACTCTATTGAATTGAAGAACTTTAAATGGGGAATAGGAATTTACAATTGCCCTTTCACGCATCAGCAATATCAATTTCAATTGAAGTTGGTTAAAAAGGAGCTATTAAGTCTTCATCTTCATACCCAAGAGGGAATATCAGTTCTTAAAGAACAATGGAGACTGATTAAATAATCACTTCTTAATTGATTTTACAGAAGGCCTCAGGCGTTAGCTTGCAGGCCTTCTTCATGTTGATGCTTTGCTTTTTATTTCTAAAAAAACCCTATCTTCGTATCACCGTTTTTTAAACTTATGCTGAAGAAACTTCCTCCTGTATTTAAAAACTTCTATTCCGTTACCCTGATTTGTTTTGTGGTATGGCTTACTTTTCTGGACTCCAACGACCTGATTTCACGTTTTAAAATGGGTGCGAAGCTAAGGTCTCTGGATAATGAGAAAGAGTATTATCAGGAAAAAATAGCCGAAGTAGAGAAAGACCGAAAAGAATTAATGACCAACAAGGAACTTTTGGAGAAGTTTGCTCGTGAAAAGTACTTGATGAAAAAGGATAAAGAGGACATCTTTATTATTGAAGAGAACTGATCAACATGAGGAAATGCATGGGCTTTTTGGCAAGCTTAATGATAATTGCTGCGGTAAGTTCAGCTCAGCGTCCCATCGATGAGAATTCTCCACCCACATGGAAAGAGAGAGTATATTTTGGTGGTGGCTTGGCACTAAATGGAGGTACCGATGGATATGGGAATCGGTATTTCTACTATGGACTTACACCTATCATAGGATACATGGTTTCGCAAAAATTCTCGGTAGGAACTGGGATTACCTGGCAACATTATAGCTATCCTGATTTTAAGCCGAAGTTTACAATTGATCAATATGGAGTTAGCCCGTTTCTTAGATACAACCTTGGACAATTATTTTTATATTCAGAATACAATCTGATTAATACACCTACATCAGGTAATGCGGAACGGAAGAATTATGATAGACTGTTGTTAGGATTAGGCTACTCCCAACCCTTGGGCAGCAGTCGGGGAGCACTGCATGTGATGGGGCTCTACGATGTATTATACAGTCAGCAAGAGGGCGCATTTGCTTCCCCTTGGGTGCTTAGGGTGTTTTTTTCTTACTAGAAGCGGACATTAAGTTTAATCCCAATCTCCTTCAGATCATCAACTACTTTTGAGTTTAAGGGAATCCCTTCCTTCATCCTTTGTTTTTCACTTTCTCGCTCGGGGTCACCAGGAATGATGAGATGACCTTGCCCTTCAATAGTTTTGGCCTCGCGAAATCGTGTTATCCATTTATCCATGTGCAGTTTAAATTCGTCAGCGGGGCGAAAAGCATCTACCCGCATTGCACCGAAAAAATGACCAATGCCATCACCTACTGGGTCTGCAGGAGGTGATAGGAAGCTCACGAATGGAGGAACCCAGGGCCCATAGTTCGCACCACTCAAAACCGCTGAGAAAATATCGACCCAGGCTCCCAGGCAAAACCCTTTATGACTTCCATGCTCTCGATCGCTACCTAAAGGGAGGAGCGCACCTCCTTCTTTCAGTTCATTGGGATTGCTG
>JANNRV010000203.1:0-32144 GCA_031401775.1 Bacteroidia bacterium
GGGGAGCTCCTTATTCCCTTGAATGAGAAAATCATCGAACGATCCGATGTGTTGGCAGAACTCTCCGAACTCTGTTCATCAAAGAAAACAGGAAGAGAAACAAAAACCGAAATAACACTTTTCAAATCCGTGGGTCATGCGATGGAAGATCTCATCGCAGCCCAAATCATTGCTGAATCTGTCGCTAACGAAAATAAAGAATAAATGATTTCGAAAATTCGAGCAACCCGTTCATTGCAACCGGGAATAAATTCTTTGCGAATAAAAACCATCGATATGCACACCGGGGGTGAACCTCTTCGCATTGTCATGGAGGGCTATCCCGATATCAAAGCTTCGTCTCTATTAGAGTACAGAAGAATCCTAAAAGAAAAATACGATCATCTTCGTACGGCCATCATGCATGAACCACGTGGCCATGCCGATATGTATGGATGTCTTTTACTCTCTCCTTTTAATCCAGAAGCCGATTTCAGTGTCATATTCATGCATAACGAAGGATACAGCACCATGTGTGGGCATGCGATCATTGCGCTTACTACATTGGCTGTTAAAATGAAATGGGTAGAAGTAATAAACGAAGTAGCTAAATTAACCATTGAAGCACCTTGTGGATTGATTCACGCCAAAGGGAGCATCATCAATAATGAAATTCACGCATCATTTCATTGTGTCCCTTCATTTGTAATTGGTCTAAATTATTCTGTGGATGTGCCAAAGAGTGGTAAGGTTGTTTATGATTTGGCGTATGGCGGTGCATTCTATGCTTATGTGAATAGCGATCAACTAGGATTGGAACTTACAACTTCTAATTATAAACGCATCATTGAGACAGGCATGGCCATTAAGTATGCTGTAATGAAATCCAATAATTCTATTAAGCACCCTTTCGAACCCGATTTAGGCTTTCTCTACGGTACAATCTTCATTGGTGGGCCGGTAAGTAAAGGGATTGACAGTAGAAATGTCTGTGTCTTTGCCGATGGTGAAGTAGATCGATCACCGACAGGTTCAGGTGTTGCCGGCCGCATGGCCATTCACTACAAACGAAAAGAGCTGACCCTAAACCAAAAGATGACGATTGAAAGTATCACAGGCGCTGTCTTTGTTGGATCGGTAGTGAGCACATTAGAGTACGGAAGTAGAGAAGCTGTCATCCCCTGTGTGGAAGGAATGGCTTACATAACAGGACAACATGAATTTATTCTCAATCCCGAAGATCCCTTTACCAATGGATTTTTTCTTCACTAATCCATTTAATATCCATAAATTCAAAAACATGAATTACTTTTGGGTTCTTTGAAAACCAGTAAAATCAAACGTATCATGGGTTGGATAGTAGGCAGTATTTTAATAGCCTATATAGTTATCTCCTTGAGTTTCTATTTTTTTCATGATCTGTTCGTATTTCAATCCCGGAGTTTACCGAAAGGATATATTTTTGCCTTCCCTCAGGATTTTTCGGAGTACACAATAAATACGAATGATGGTGAGCAAATTAATGCCTTATTGTTCAAGACATCTCAACCTTCGAAAGGTCTTATCCTATACTGGCATGGCAATGCAGATAATTTGCAGCGTTGGGGAAAATACGCGATTGATTTTACCCAATTAGGGTTTGATGTGCTCATGCCTGACTACCGCGGCTATGGAAAAAGTTCTGGAGTTCCATCAGAAAAAGGATTGTACAGCGATGCCTTGACCATTCTTCAGTGGGCTCAGCAAAACATCAAACATCAACGTCTTATTTTTTATGGCAGATCATTAGGCTCGGCCATCGCCTCACAACTCGCCACGGTTCATAGCCCCAATCTTTTGATACTGGAAACTCCTTTTGATGAACTGAGTGGGGCTATCTATCCTATTATTAGACCTGTTCTGAAATTTCTTCCGGAACGATATTATTTTTCAAACAAAGCCTCCCTTACAAAAGTAACTTGCCGAAAAATTATTTTCCATGGCACGAATGATTGGATTGTCCCCTTGTCGTCCGCTTTACGACTTAAGCCAGCATTAAAAGAAAACGACAAGTTTGTGATTATTAAGGGCGGAGGTCATCGTAATCTCAGGGATTTTAAGGAATTTCATGAGGCCTTGGGGAAAGTGCTTCAATAAGCATCCCATGCGAACTAATTCGCAAAGTCGGATCAAATCAAATGATTGAAGAAATGCTTATTTTTATAGGCAGATTGGAATTATAAATGGGTAAACTTTTAATTCTCACAAATACATATTCCTGATTTTTGATTCTGATATCAGTGAAAAAAGAAGACATGTACACGTAACCTACAATCAAAGAGGATTTAAAAGAGCTTGCAAATTCTGGCTTGAACCTAATATTGAATCGGATGAAAGTAAGAAAGGAGACTTTAGTTCTCGTGAACTACTTGAAATTGAAAAACTAATAATTGAAAACAAAGATACGTTAATGCTCCAGCTTGACCTTTTTTACAGTCATCAAAAAGTAAATGCAACAAGAAAATGATAACCGATATTAAAAGATTAGAAATTAAGGGCATCCAATTTATTGGAAACAGTGTAATGCTACTTTCTTTATCGAATGCCAGAACCTTTATGATACCGCTTGACCAATTTCAGGAAATTGCAGCCCTAAGCACTGAGCAAAAAAAAGATTTTGAAATAATTGATGTGGAAAATCTTTCGTTTCTGGCAATTGATCAAATCTATAATTTGAATGAATTGATTGGACTGAATACGATCTAAATTTAATGGCAGTCTTATTTATTGCCCTGTCAGTCATTTATATCACCATCTGCCTTGCCTTTTATTTCTTTCAACACCTTGCCTTCTTCAGACCTGAAAAATTAACAACCGCTTTTCAATATAAATACCCTTTCCCTTTTGAAGAACTCGACTTTGATATGGAGGATGGGGGAAGAATTAATGCCATCTATTTTAAAGTGCCCAACTCCAGAGGCGTAGTATATTATCTGAAGGGAAATTCAAAAAGTATTAAAGGCTGGGGAAAATTTGCCAAGGATTTCTTAAGCAACGGCTACGATTTCTTCATGATGGACTATCGGGGCTTTGGTAAGAGTAAAGGAAAACGAAGTCAGGCAAGAGTTTATAATGATGCCCAATTCATCTACAAATGGCTGGCGCAATCCTATCCTGAAGATAAAATTGTTTTGTATGGTAGATCATGGGGAAGTGGTATTGCCGCCCGCATCGCTTCCTGGAATAAACCTAAACTTCTAATTTTAGATTCTCCTTACTTTAGTTTCTACTACAACATTAACCGCTACTTGTTCTTCACTCCATTGAAATTAATTTTAAAATATGACATCCGCACAGACCAGTACCTGAAGATAACGACTTGCCCCATTCATATTATTCATGGCACCAAAGACCGTCTTATCTCCTTTAGTCAAAGTGAAAAGTTGAAAGCTTTATATCCGGACAAAATAACACTTCACAAAATAACAGGCGGCAGGCATAACAACCTTCCCGAATTCTCCGAGTTTTTCGAAATTCTATATAATGTCTTATACGTGACGCCTTCGGCAGAAAAAAATAGAGAAGATGGAAAGGGTTAAAAAATCGTTTGTTGACTTCACCCGCATCTTTGATATTCTATCCTATCAACAGGAAAAATATCCGAATGCAACCGCTCTCAACGCCTTTCGTGCAGGCCGTTGGACAGGTTATTCAATCCGGACGATTCAAGAGAAAGTTGATGCACTCTCCTGCTGGTTTATTCAAAAGGGTTTTCAAAAAGGAGAAAAAGTAATATTTGTTCCCGTCATCGGAAGTCCCGAGTGGATGATTCTTGATTTTGCCTGCCAACAGGTGGGCATTATTACAGTTCCGGTGCATCCTACTTCCAATGATGAAGAAATTGAAGTGATCTTCAAGGAAACAGAAGCAAAGCTATGCATTGCTGCTGACGAAGAACTCTACCATAAGTTTGAGAAAGTAATCGAAAAGAAAAAAATACAAATACCGCTTCATCATATTCAATCCAATGCTACCGGGTACTTTCAACCGCTTGCTTCTCCGGCAGCAGCCGAAGGAGAATTATCAAATTTGAACAACATCAAAAAGAAAATTAGTGAGAATGATATCCTCACGATCCTCTATACTTCCGGAAGTTCGGGTGTGCCGAAAGGCGTACTGCTCACGCATCGTAATCTTGCATATAATATCAAGGCCATATTAACGGTACTGCCCCTTGAACCAAAACATAACGTACTTAGCTTTTTACCTTTTAGCCACATTTTTGAGCGGTCTACCTGCTATGCGTACATGGCTTTCGGTGTCTCTCTTTACTTTAGCCAAAACAAAGAAAGTTTTGCCCATGATTTCAGAACCGTAAGACCACACTTTTGCACCAGCGTGCCGAGGGTGCTTGAGAAAATGTATGACTTCATGCAGGAACAATTGATGGAGAAGAATTTCATTAAAAAGAATTTAATCGTTTGGGCCCTGACAGTTGGTAAGCAATACAGGATGAGTGGAGGAATGAACCCGTTATTTATTGCTAAATTATTTTTGGCACGTGTCCTCGTCCTCAGTCAGTGGCGGAAAAAATTAGGAGGAAGAATAAAATATATGGCCGTGGGTGCCGCTTCGCTTCGACCGGAAATCGGAAGATTGTTTTCAGCTGCAGGCATTCAAATCGTAGAAGGCTACGGCCTGACCGAGACATCGCCCATCATTAGCATGAACCGGTTTGAACCGGGGCTTAATCGACTTGGAACCGTAGGCATTCCCCTTACAGGAGTTGAAGTTAAATTGGATGAATTAAATGAGGAACAAGAGGGTGAAATCCTTGTCAAAGGACCTAATGTGACTCAAGGCTACTTTAAAAGGCCCGAACTAACCACTCAAGCATTTACCGAAGACGGATGGTTCAGGACAGGTGATGTTGGCAAATTTGTGCACCAACGATTTTTACAAATCACCGATCGGAAAAAAGACATTTTTAAAACTTCATCAGGTAAATACATTGCTCCCCAGCCTCTCCAAAATCATTTTGCGAAATCACTGTTCATTCAGCGTTGCCTGATCTTTGGGTTCCAGCGACCGTATGTAACGGCCATTCTTGTTCCTCATTTTGAAATTTTGGAAGCTTGGTGTATCCGAGAAGGAATTCATTGGACCTCTCCCCGATTTATGGTGCACAATATTAAAGTGAGGGCTAAACTTCAGGAAGAAATCGAACTTCTCAATGAAGAGCTTCCCGGTTTTCAACGCGTAAGAAACTTTATTGTCGCTGATAAAGATTGGACTACTGAAACGGGTGAGCTGACCAATACCTTAAAGCCCAAACGTCATTTGCTGATGGAAAGACATCAGACGGAAATTGAAAAGATGTATCAGTAAAGAGATACCGATGTCTTGTTAGTAACAACTCAGAAGTCGGTATTCTTTGATTATTTTTAGGTAATTTACGTTTCGATCTTGCCTTATATCTTACTACTTCTATCTATTTTATGAAAAAAATCTTCACCGAAAACGCGCCCAAGGCCATTGGCCCCTACTCACATGCAATTCAATCGGGCAATCTTATTTTCTGTTCGGGCCAAACCCCGCTGAACCCTACCACTATGGTCATTGAAGGAGCTACGGCATCGGAGCAGACCACGCTGGTGTTAACGAACTTAGAGACTGTATTGAAAGCCGCTGGGTCTGATCGCTCTCATGTTCTCAAAACATCTGTTTTTTTAAAAAACTTTGCTGACTTTGAAAAAATGAACAAAGCCTACGAAGCTTTCTTTGGAGATCATAAACCCGCCCGCACCACAGTAGAAGTAAGTCGCTTACCAAAAGAAGCACTGGTGGAGATTGAGTGTGTGGCGGAGATTACCACGATTTAAATCCTACTTGTCTTCAACCTCAATAAAGTATTCCGTTCTTAAAGGCCTTCCGAGGTGGGTAACGCCCTCTACCACCACATGATAACGACCTGATAAATCCGAAGCAAAAAAGGAAATTGAGGCCTCACCTGTTTTTGAGTCTGTCCTTACATCAGGATTCCAATAGAGGGTAGAGCGGTAATCGAGGTTACTGTCCTTTGCTTCGTAATTTTCATAGTCCGGAGATCTAAATTTCTGAGAAACCGAATAGCCCTGGACATTCAGCTCATAAAAGTTCTTTGGGTCCTTTGCTCCATCATCAGCTATTCCCTTCTTTGTGTAAAAAGAAAGAACACCGAAAGCTCCCTGTGAGCCATACAGTGTGTTAGTTCTAGAAGTAAATGTAATGGACTCAATTGTAGCAGGGTCCATAGTGGCAATAATATCTGCTGGATAACTGCCGCTGATCGCCACATCGTTTAGCATTACTAACACTTCGCGTTGATACTTTACAGAGGTAGATCCTTGCCTATAAATTACCCAACGGGTATCTCCACTCACATCTGTAGTTTGCCTCACAATCAATCCAGGAAATTTTCCCGGCAAGGTGAAAAGAAGATTTCCATATGTTGCATTAATGTCCTTACCCTTAATAACATAATCTGGCTTACCATATGAACTGACTTCCTTCTCTGCGATCAATTTTTTATCATTTACAATAGCCTCTTGGAGCAACCGGCTATCCTTAGGAATATCAAGTTCCAAAAAAGGTCGTTGAGTTTTCCCTGCATCCATCACATGGAGTTGGTATTTCTCGCGTTTATAGTTCATGGCAGGAATATCTCGTGAAAGCAGTTCAGCCTTTCCCTGCGGCTTCCCTTTCTCATTGATAGATTGAATGGCAAATTTTACCGTATCATAAAAACTCAAATCATTCACTGACCAGAGACCCTGTTCATTGGATTGTGTGATCAAGAGGTTTTTGGGGTTCAATTGAAGAACCGTAAGATTAGTTTTCACAGGTTGGCCATCATTATTAAGAAACTTTCCAGAAAAACCTATTCCATAATCAATAAAAAAGGGTAGCGTATAAAAGGATGACTTCGCGTGAATTTCCTTCAAAGGTAAATCTTCAAGAATAGTGGATGAAGTAGTAACGGGCACAACTTGCGTAGCATCCGTTACTGAAACAGAAAGATTGGAACCCATCGGTTGGCCTTCTTCATCTTTTAGAACAAGATTAACGGTTATTTTCTCACGAGGCTTATACTTGGCTTTGTCTGTTGTTATACTGACCGGACTATCTTCTTCAACACTCGTCTTCTCCTCTTTCAGGTTTACTTTGTCAGTGATCTGCAACACCGGTATCGGCTTCACATATAAAGCAGAATCACCGAAGTTTCTGCTGAAATTGGTATAGGCTCTCAAATAGTAAGCTCCCGCTGTGAGTGTATCCGGCAGAAGAAAATCATTGTGAAAAAACCCACTGTCAATTTTTAAAATCTTTGATTTGATAATCCTATCCTTCGGGTTAATCAATTCAACATACACTGTTCGACTCAATGAATCGCGCCAGAGCGGAGTACCATAATTGATGTAGCCTTTAAACCACATTGCCTCGCCCGGATAAAAATAAGGCTTATCGGTATGCACGTAGACATTTTCCTGAAAATGTGATAAACTAATCTCTTCGCTTATGGTTGGAATTAAATTAGGTTTGTAGTCAATAGGAAGCATTCGCGCTACACGGTCGGTACTCATTGCTCCTGAAATCACCACATCAGCCGGGTTTAATTCATATCCATGCTTATTCACCAGTACATAATTTCTATCGGCTTTGATCCAACTCACTGGGTAGCCAACATCGCGGTAGGTACGCACTGCTACCTTTTCTTTATGGTAATGAACTTCAACCCGGCCTTTGAGACTAATCCGATAAACGTCCTTTTGCTTATCCGGTGCAACTATATGGGTTGTGTCGTACAACATGACAGATCTTTCCAACTCGGGATAAAAGTAAGGAGCTCTGACATTTGTCTTCTCAAAACCCGGCCTGTCGGTATACAAGAGAAATCCCGCTCCATGTATCCGCTGCTCTATGATGGCCTTGAATAAATGATGACTTGAATGAAGATATGAAAGACTTCGATTGGTTTCCCATTGCAGTCGCTGCGCTTCGTCATTTGTCGGTAGTTCATTAAACCGGGCATTACCCTGAATAATATATCCTTTACTATCAGTCGCAAAGTGAGATAAATAAAAAAATATTTTATAGCCCAATGCCTTGTTTTCAATTTCAATAGGAGCAGAAGCTTTGGCTATAAAAACGCCTGGGTCATCGAACCTTGGAAAATCGATTACCCAGGGATTGGCAATAGTACTTTCTTCCGCTGCTTTATCTTCGCCTAAAAATATTTTCTTAAATCGCTTTATCTGCTTCTCCCACTCTTTATCGCGCGATCCTTGTACTTCCACCGTACTCAATTCTATTTCAGAAGGCGTAAGACGCAAGGTACCCCTGTTGAGTTCTGTCTTGGCTACATTTACTTTTACTTTGGCTGATTCATAGCCAACGAAGGAAATCACCAGTTCGTAAGCACCTTCTTGTTCTATATTTTTTAATAGATAATCACCGTTCGTATCGGTCACCGTACCAATAGTTGTATTGTTCAAAAAGACATTGGCAAACGGAAGTGGTTCGAGCGTTTTTGAATCAATTACTTTACCCTTTATACTTCCGCTCTGGGCGAAGGAGGAAAATGAGAATAGGCCATTAAGTAAGATTAGGCTAAGAATAATGGGGCGGAATTTTAAAAGCATGTAAGCAAGTTCTATAATTTTTCCCTGGCAGGGTTAGCCAAAGCTGGGGTATATTTTCATAAAACCGCTAAGAATTGGGTGCATTTCAAATTGTTGCGGCTCGCAATAGTCAATCCAATTGCTCTTCAACGCCTCACCCCATCAAAAAGACCAAGACTTAATAAAACATAATCTCCCCTCTCCAGCTGGAGAGGGGAAGGCCAATTTTCTTCAACACAAAACTTTAATGGGGTGAGGCTTTAAATGAGCGCCAATTTGAGATGCACCTTAAGAATTAGACGAGTCTAAACCACTATATTTGAAATAATCACTCCTTATTCCTTATGAAAAAACTGCTCATTGGGCTATACTATCTCATTCCTGTAATTTCTTTAGTGGGCCAATCCAAAGAACCAATCCAAATCATTGAGCCCGTCAATTTCTCCAAGGTCACCATTGACGATGCGTTCTGGAAACCACGCATGGATAAAGTCAGCACGGTAACCTTGCCGGTATGCATCGACCAGACTGAAGTAAAGACTCCACGCATCCGCAATTTTGAAAAAGTAGCCCGTAAGAAAGGAGAAAAGCACGAAGGAATTTTTTATGACGACTCCGATGTGTATAGAGCACTTGAAGCCATTGCCTATTCACTAAAGACAAGGCCTGATGCCGCGCTGGAGCGAAAAGCCGATGAATGGATTGACAAAATTGCCGCGGCACAATTGCCCGATGGCTACATCAATACTTTTTATACGCTGGGCGATTTACAAAAGCGGTGGACAGACATGATGATGCATGAAGATTATCACTGTGGCCATCTGATAGAGGCTGCCATAGCATACTATGAAGCTACGGGCAAAAGAAAATTATTGGATGTTGCCATTCGGTTTGCGGATCATTTTGATGGATTGTTTGGACCGGGCAAGCGTCATTGGGTTACGGGTCATGAAGAACTTGAACTTGCCTTGGTAAAACTCTATCGCAACACGAACAATACAAAGTACCTGAAACTTGCTGACTGGTTGTTAGGCGAACGTGGTCATAAATACGCACAAGGTTATGTCTGGTCCGACTGGAAAGACACCGCCTACGCACAGGATGTTGTTCCAGTAAAACTACAAAGAGAAATTACAGGTCATGCTGTTCGTGCCATGTATCTCTATACGAGTGCAGCAGATGTAGCCACGTATACCCACGACACCGGATATATGGATGCGATGAAGAACGTTTGGGAAGACGTTGTCTTTCGAAACATGTACATAACTGGAGGCATCGGCTCCTCAGGAAGCGATAAAGAAGGCTTTACAAAGGATTACGACCTGCCCAATGAAAATGCCTATTGCGAAACGTGTGCTTCGGTAGGTATGGTTTTTTGGAATCAACGCATGAACCAACTTACCGGAGAAAGTAAGTACATGGACGTACTGGAAAAAAGTTTATATAATGCTGCTTCAGATGGGCTTTCACTGAGTGGCAGTACTTTTTTCTATGGCAACCCCCTGGCATCGAATGGACAGTATAGTAGAAGAGAATGGTTTGGTACAGCATGTTGCCCATCGAACATCGCGCGACTTATTTCTTCGCTGGGCAACTATGTTTATGCAAAATCTACCGATGACATCTGGATCAACTTGTTTATTGGCAGTAGCACAAAAATTGCCCTGGCAAAAGGAAACGTAAATATTAAACAACAAACCAATTACCCATGGGACGGTCAGATCAAAATAAATGTCGATCCGGAGAAGAAAACGAAATTCAAAATGGCATTGCGCATACCGGGCTGGGCGAACGGAGAACCTTCTCCTGGAGATACCTATACATACTTAGAAAAAACAGATCAACCCTTTTCCATTTCCGTGAATGGAAAGTTTGCCTCTTATAAAGCAGAGAAAGGATATACGGTGATTGATCGTGAATGGAAAAAAGGAGACGTGGTTGACTTTAACCTGACCATGGACATTAAGCGGGTAGTTGCGCTGGACAAAATCAAAGAAAACGAGAATCGGGTGGCATTGCAGCGGGGGCCAATAATATATTGTGTAGAACATGCAGACAACAGAGGTAAAGTCATGAACATCTTGATTCCTGATAATGCAATTCTGACCAGTGAATTTAATAAAGACCTGCTGGAAGGTGTGGTGACCATTAGCGGAGAAGTGCCCGTTGTAAAAACTTCTTCTGACGGACTGAGTGTTAGTACCTCCACACAAAAAATTACCGCCATCCCCTACTACACCTGGAACAACCGTGGTGCCGGCCAAATGCAAGTGTGGATACCGAGAAAGGCGGTAGATATAAAGGTGGGGAGCAAATAGAATACAGTTAAACTATCTTTAGACCATGAAAACCTCCAAAGACATTCGCATTGCTGTTCTCATTGATGCGGATAATATTCCTTCCTTTAATGTAAAAGGAATGATGGAAGAAATAGCGAAGTACGGAACGCCCACCTTCAAACGAATCTATGGCGATTGGACCAAGCCCAATCTCACCCATTGGAAAGGTGTCTTGCTGGAGAATGCCATCACGCCTATTCAACAATACAGTTACACTACAGGAAAGAATGCTACCGATTCTGCCATGATCATCGATGCCATGGACATTCTGTACACTGAAAAAGTAGACGGGTTTTGTATTGTTTCCAGCGATAGTGATTTCACTCGATTAGCCACACGTTTACGGGAAGCCGGAATGATAGTCATGGGCCTTGGAGAAAAGAAAACTCCCAATCCTTTTATTGTAGCCTGCGATAAATTTATTTATCTGGAAATCTTAAATGTACCAACCGTTGAAGCGGTTGAAAAAATTGAACCGGGAAAAGAAAAGAAAACGCCAAAGCCTCTCCATAAAGAAACGCTCAAAAAAGTAGATCGTGATACCATTCATTTGATTCAATCTACCATCACCGATCTTGCTGACGATAGCGGCTGGGCGTTTTTAGGAGAAGTGGGGAATCTAATCTTAAAAAAGAAGCCCGACTTTGACCCCCGCAACTTTGGGTTTGGGAAACTGGCCCCTTTAATAAAGAGCATTGGCAAATTTGAGATTGACGAACGGGAGACGGATAAGAAGAGCATTAAACTCGTCTACGTGAGGGTGAAGTCTTAGCAGAATCTTACGCGAAGTTGTGAAAACAATAACTACACGCTATTACTGCATTCTGCTAGTGCTGTGGTTGCTTTCTGTAACCCATACTGTTGCACAGACTCAAGATCAGGATAGTGTAGTATTGCGAAAGAGTATTCTTAGCATGGAAGACCGGATGTGGGTAGACTATCCCGCAGAACTGATGAAGGCGCAAGAACTTCATCAAAAAGCAATTCGTTCTTCTTGCCTGAGTTGTCAAGCGAAATCCTTTAAACTATTGGGAAAATTTTTTTGGGCGAATGGAGAATATTCGTTGGGCCTGATTCAATTCAGAAGAGCCATTACCCTGGCAACCAAAGTTAATGATCGTGAAACTCTGGCGGCCACTTTCGATCTAATGGGTAATACATTTTACTATCAGGCTTATTATGATTCCGCCCTGTACTTTTTTGATAAAGCATTAAAAGTATACGAGGCAGATAAAAACGTGCAAGGTATGATCACCGTACTTCACAATACCTCCCTGATGTATCATAGGAAAGGGAACTTTCAAAAAACAATCGAGTATTTGTTCAGGGAAGAGCAACTGAAAGATCAATTATCAGAAAGCGTGCATGAAATTGAAGCGATGGGAGCCATGGGTAGTTTAATGATTGACAGTATCTATTACAGGGAAGAAATTGCAGACGAGCTAAACGCCTTGAGAACCTACCGGCTCACTAATAATAAAAAAGCAATGGCCCGAGCCTACCGAAATATTGCAAAAGCCTATCGCCAATTAGAAGAGTATGTTCTTGCCGCAAGGTACTTCATTAAATCCTGCACCCTCACGAAAGAATTGGGGATTGTGCCCGAGTGGGATATGGCCGCCATAGACTATCGGGATGCCGATGTAAAGGACTCCTGTTTTTTCTATCATTATCTGGCAAAGAAGAATTTTAGTCGTATGACACAACCGAATGTAAGCTACACATTGGAATTGCTAGGTGATGCGCATCTTCATTTTAAGAGACCGGATTCAGCTTTGTTTTACTATGACTCTGCAATTCATATGAATTACAGTATGAACAACCGGCTTACCTTTACAGGTATTCACCGCTCCCTTGTTGATGTACATAAACAGCTTGGCAATTATGCTGATGCTGAAAAGCATCTTCAAATAGGACTCGTCCTGGCAAAAGAAGTTGCATTGATCCACGAAATGAATTTATATCGGGAAGGGAAATCTCTTTTTGAACAAAAGGGTGATTACAAGAAAGCACTATTTTATTCAGAGAAATATAGGAGCTACCAGGACAGCATTCACCGGGCAGAAACATCGCTCAATCTCACGAAGTTGCAGGCTGAATTTAAAACAGCAAAGAGAACAAGAGAAGTAAAAGACCTACAGCAAAAAGATTTATTGAGTGCAGCTCAAATTGCAACACGGAATCTCCAGATCGCGTTAGCCGTTTCTTTGCTTCTGATTATTACCACAGCAGGAGTGCTCTATTACTCTCGTTACCGTCACAACAAAAAGCTAAACGAACGCCTTGAGGTCAGCAATAAAGAAAAAGAAGGATTGTTGCACGAAATTCATCATCGGGTCAAGAATAATCTACAGATCATATCCAGTCTTATCCAACTGAAGACAAGACAGACAACCTCTGTTGAAACACATGAAGCTCTTCATCAGCTTAATGGCCGCATCTTTTCAATGGGTTTGCTCCATGAAAAACTCTACCAACAGGAGGATATCCAAAGCATTCGATTGGATGAATACCTCAAAGAAATCAGTCAGCAGCTAGTCTCTTCTTTTGATGAAACGGGGCATCCCATTTCGCTAAGCATGAATAGTCAACCAGTAGAAATCGATGTGAGCAGGGCACTGACCTGTGGACTCATTATTAATGAGTTGGTGACCAACGCCATTAAATATGCCTTTACAGCTGATCAGCAAGATCGTCAGATAACGTTGAGCGTTCTTCAGGATAATGGCACTACAAAGCTTGAAATTTCAGACAATGGCAGGAGTCCGAAGCCAATTTCAGGTAATTTCAACAAATCCTTTGGCTCGCGCTTTGTAGATCAACTGGTTATTGCCAAATTAGGAGGAGAATGGAGTGTGAAGTTGGAGGATGGTATTCATATCATAATCAAATTTACATCCAGGCTAAATGGAACAGGAGAAAATTAGAATTGTAATCATTGAAGATGAATTTGTAATCGCAGAAGACATCCGCACCCGACTGGAAGAGGCGGGGTACGAAGTAATCAATGTTTTTGACACGGCAGAATCAGCACTGCCTTTCATCATCAGCAACACACCAGATATTATTTTAGTAGATATCAATCTACAGGGCAAGATGGATGGCATTCAGATGGTCGAGCAGCTACAACTGAAAGTTAATTTGCCAATTGCTTTCATCACCGCCAATTCGGATACGGCCACGTATGAGCGTGCGCGCAAAACGCATCCCCATGCCTTCTTAGTAAAACCTTTCACCACGTCAAATCTATTGGCTGCTGTTGACCTTGCACTGTATCATTTCTCAATAGAGACTACTCCCGAAGTTATTGAACGGACAGTTGGTAAAGATCACCCTGATGACCAGTTTATGGTAAATCAGTGCTTGTTTGTTCGAGCCAATGGCAAGTACAAAAAAATCTGCAACAATGATCTATTGTTTGTAGAAGCAGCAGGCAGCTATGTTCATATTCAAACCCGAACCGAACGCCACACACTTTCACAAAATCTTACTCATTTTCAAAAGAAGACCCCCCTGCCAAACCTGGTGCGTATTCACCGATCCTATATTATCAATGTCGATCATGTAGATTCCTTTGAAGATGCTTTCATCTTCATTCAAAACCATAAACTCCCGCTCAGTGACAATTTCAAGACCGATTTCCTTGCCCGTATTCACTGCCTGTAAACTCCCGACAAAAAATTAAAGCCCCCAGAGAAAGAAAAGCATACCCTTGGTGAAATACCACTTGCAAGAGGGTGTGGTACTGTGCCATCTTTCGTTGCCAATGGAAAAATTAAAGCCTTCTGTATTATTTATTCGTAAAGACGAACGCCACAGGAAAATAAGAGTTAAAGATATTCAGTACATCAGCGCGGCAGGCAGCTATCTGGAGATCGTAACCCTTGATGAAAATTTTTCAATATCACAGAATCTGAGTCAGTTTATTCGCAAAAACCCGATCTCTTCGTTGGTGCGCGTACATCGCTCTTACATCGTCAATTTGGAATGTGTAGATTCATTTGACCATGAATACATCTATGCCGGGCAGCATCAGATTCCGATAGGCGAAAAATTTCGGGAGCAGTTTATGGAGGGGATACGATGCATTTGAGGCGGATGCATGATCTAACCTTCAGCTTAAAAAAATAAAACACCCTCTTCACAAAGAATCTAGGGTCATTCACAAAGAGTCTATAAAAATCATAGCATCCAAGATTATATTTGATTGTATCGAAATTGTTAACTTCTCATATTATATCAATACCTACTATGAAGAATATTATAAATGTGCTTGCTCCCTCGCTGATTAAGGGTAGAAATCTTCTCTTCTTATTGACATTATTCGCATTCTCGGCTTGTCAGGAAGAATATGTTTGGATTTTATCCCCTGAGGCGCCTACCCCCGAGGGTATCACTAATTTCGAATTTGAAATTAGTGATATCAACGGAGATCCTAGTTTTATTTTTAATCCATTTCTAAATAATGGGAAGGTTGATCTATATTCCATTGTCCTTGATGTTAATTCTCCTGCAACAGGCAGCTTGATGCAAATTAGAGAGATGAACGGGGGGCCAGGCAGAGTCGTTTTTCGGATTATACCTCGGGTCAACGGTTCAAATTCAAGCTTCGGCTCATTTAGCGTAAATCAAGAAACCAGAGAAATTAGTTTCCAGATGACACATCAATCGAACACCTATACGGGTCGTATGGCAATTACCACCGTACAACAAATAAATAGAACCTTATATCTTGCTAGCACCGTGTATGCTGACTCATTCGATACGGATGGGGACGGCATACCCGATACCTCCGACAATTGTCCACAACTTGCAAACGCAGATCAAGCCGATAGTGATGTTGATGGAATTGGTGATGCCTGCGATGCCTGCCCGCAAGATGCTAACAATGATAGTGATGCAGATGGATTTTGTGCTAATGGAGACAATTGTTCTACAGTGGCAAATCCTGATCAAGGAGATTCAGATGGAGATGGCGTGGGTGATGCCTGCGATGTGTGCCCGTTTGCTGCCCTAAATGATTCAGATGGAGATGGTGTTTGCGACAATGATGACAATTGTTCTGCAGTGGCAAATCCTGATCAGGCAGATGCTAATAATAATGGCGTAGGAGATCTATGCGAAAATACAACACCGGCCGCACCTGAAGCTATCAGCGGGACTTCAACAATTTGTTCAGGAACTTTGAACACCTACAGCATAGCAACAGTAGTGGGTGCAACAAGCTATACCTGGACATTGCCAGGCGGCTGGACAGGTACGTCAAATACAATCTCTATTGATGCTACAGCCAGCGCAACGAGTGGAGATATTTTGGTAACAGCAAACAATACAAGCGGTTCATCGGCTGCACAAACATTAGCCATAACAGTGAACAGCATACCTGCACAGCCGGGAACCATTAGCGGCAATTCAACAATATGTTCAGGAAATTTGAACACTTACAGTATAGCCTCGGTAGCAGGCGCAACCGATTATACATGGACATTGCCAGGCGGCTGGACGGGTACATCAACTACTAATTCTATTGATGCTACAGCCAGCGCAACGAGCGGAGATATTTCCGTAACAGCCAACAACTCGTGCGGTTCATCGGCAGCCCAAACGTTGGCCATAACAGTGAACAGCATGCCCGCCCAACCGGGCACCATTAGTGGAACTTCAATAGTTTGTTCAGGCGGTTTAGACACCTACAACATAACAGCGGTCGCGGGTGCAACAAGTTATACATGGACATTACCAGGTGGCTGGACGGGCACATCTACCACTAATTCTATTGATGCTACAGCAAGCGCAACGAGCGGAGATATTTCAGTAACAGCCAACAATACTTGCGGTTCATCAACTGCACAAACATTGGCCATCGGTGTGAACAGCATACCCGCTCAACCGGAAACAATCAGCGGGACTTCAACAATTTGTTCAGGAAGTCTGAATACCTATACCATAACAACAGTAGCAGGAGCTACAAGTTATACATGGACTATGCCAGCAGGATGGATGGGCACATCCGCCACCAATTCTATTGATGCTACAGCCAGCGCAACGAGCGGAGACGTTTCCGTAACAGCCAACAATACGTGCGGTTCATCGACTGCACAAACATTGACCATCACGGTGAATAGCATACCTGCTCAGCCGGGAACTATATCAGGCAATGCAACAGTTTGTTCAGGAAGTTCAAACACGTACAGCACAACAGCCGTAGCAGGTGCAACAACCTATACTTGGTCAATGCCCAATGGCTGGACAGCCATATCAACAACAAATTCTATAAATGCAACAACTAACGGAACAAGCGGAAACGTTTCCGTTACTGCTAACAATGGGTGTGGTATCTCAGTTGCAAGAACACTGGCGGTTGTCAGCGTTAGTGTATTCCAGCCCGTTATTACAATCAATGCTTCAAACCCTGCCAGTCCCATCCTCACCTCCAGCAACGATAATGGCAACCAATGGTTTTTGAATGGCACTGCTATTCCCGGTGCAATAGCCAAAACACACACTGTCAGCGCGGGGGGAAGCTATCAGGTACAGACTACAATTAGCAATTGCGTGAGTCCGTTATCGGTGGCGAAGGTATTTTTAGTAACTGGGGATGTGACGAAAAAAGCAATTGCAGAGCGGGCAACTATCTATCCAAACCCTGTCGAGAGTGAGTTGGTTATCCGGCTGGATGGGTTTGACCCCAATCATTACGTGAACATAAACCTGATAGACGGCATGGGCCGCAGGGTAACTGAAGTAATGGAACTGGGAGAAAAAGAAATCAGTATGGAGGTAGGCCACTATGCTTCGGGCGTCTATTTCATTCAAATGATACAAGGGAATGAAGCACAGCAGTTACGCTTTATCAAAAAATAAATCAACGACATATGAAAAAGATAATATTATTCTCAGGCATAGCACTGTTACTTAGCCATGCAAGTTGCAGGAAGGATGATGCACCCACCGCGCAAGAAAAAACAACTACCATGCTCACCTCCGCAGCCGCCTGGCAAAGTCCAGTAGTCACTGTAGATGGTGTTGACTACAGCGATCTGTACAAGGACTTTTCTATCAAGTTTGATAAAAGTACCTACACTACAACTTCAGGAGCGCCAATGTGGAAAGCCTCGGGCACCTGGTTGTTTATCAATGAAGAAGCTACGCTCATGAAAATGGATGACAACCGTGAAGTAGAACTATTAGTCACAGATGATTTTCTGGAACTCTCGTTTCAATGGGATGAGAATACGTTTGAGCCGGGACGAGTAAATTCTGTGAAAGGCAAACAAAAATTTAAATTGAAGAAGAAACTGTAGCCGGTTGATTTGCTGATGCCTCGTACCCTGCGCTGCCAATGACATCATACTATTGTCCTTTCGAGCGCGTGAACCTTTGCAACAGTTGATCAAGAAGTTGCGAGAAATCCTTTAACTTATTGTAATCCTTTATGAAACTACCGTTGTTTATAACTCTCTTGTTTATTCTGTTCTATCTCAGTGCTTATACACAAGGCTACGAAGGAAGGCCTTGTACAAGCAGTGCATTTGCTAAGGAGCTTCTAATTAAAAAGGAGTTGAAGCAAATTATTTTCATAGGTGTTTGTGATCCCGATCAGGGACAAACTGCAAGTTCTTTCCTCAAAGCTAGTGGCAAAGCCCCGGCAAAGGGTATAGCCGGTGATCCTGATGGAGACTATGGGTATGATACCTGGACTTGTATGTATTCCGGTTACAGCGCAGTAGATGGAAATGGTGCAACAGCCTGGGTGGAAGGTGCGGAGGGGCATGGCAAAGGAGAACTACTGGTGATTACTCGATTGGATCTTTCTAAAAAACTAGAGATCCTCTCGGGCTTTGGAAAAAGTCAGGCATTATTTGTTGCGAACAGTAGGCCAAAAACCATCAACATTCATATCGTTCGCGCTTTACCACAGGCAGGAGGTCAAAGCCAATGTGGAGATAACTATGAGGCTTTAAAAATTATTTCCACTTCTAAAGTAGTTCTAAAGGATGTTAATCAATTTCAACCTTTGCCTATGTCTGCGTTTAAAAAAGAAACTTATCCTTTTCAAGGTGAAGCATGGGACTATAACTACTGGCTGATGATTGAATTAGTTGATGGGTATCCCGGAACGAAGTATCAGGATACGTGTATCTCGGAAATCAGGAATGTGAAATAACGACTATTACGTAGTTTCCTTTTCAGTAATCTCAAACACTATCCTCACTTCAAATCCATTCTCTTGTTGAATGTTCATAGTACCATTCAATTTCTTAGCCAAAGCAGAAATCATCCGCATACCGAAAGAAGCTTCAACATTAATTTTTTGATTGTCTTTCGGAAATCCATTGTCTTTTACGCATAGATTTAGTTTGCCTCCCTCCTGGTGCATACCTAGTGTGATTACTGGTTTATCATTTGTATAAACTCCGTGCTTCAGGCTATTAGTCACCAGCTCATTGATGATCAATCCCATTTCTATCGCGCTATCCATATCGAGTTTCACTGGCCCCACATCAAGTTGGATCTGTATGTTTGGATATTTGGTACGAAATGAATCAGCCAACATATCAGTCAACTGAAGAATGTATTTCTTCAGATCAATATCAGAGAAATTTTCGTTTTGATACAGAAAGCTGTGGATGAGTCCCATGGAGTTAATGCGATTGGCGCTATCGCGAAATGGTTGCTTGGCATTCTCATCACTAATTTTTCGCTCAGCAATATTGAGTAAACTGGATACGACCTGTAAATTGTTCTTCACTCGGTGATGGATTTCTTTAATCAACAGTTCATTATCGCGGTTGCGCCTGTTTAATGCTTCGGTACGTTCAATCACTTTCGTTTCCAGCTGAGCTGCATTTTGTTCCTGAATCTTTTCATTGATTTTCAGCTGGCTGATAAGATCATTTTGAATTTGCTGCTTTTCTTTATTGCTGATGCCAAAGCGGATGGCAATACCAATGGAGAAAATAAAAGCATCAATAAGCGTAGCGCTTTGAAGGATGTAGTTGGTGGCCGATACTAACTTGAAGGTAGACGCCACTTGCCCCGCCATGCTGGCCACACTTACAATGATAAGACTGGCCAGGAACAACCAACCCAGTATTGTTTTCTGCTTATAAACACGGTAGAAAATAAAAGGGAAAATGATTATTTGAAATGCAATAACAGGTCCCTTAAACCAAACCGAATGGAGCGCATCAATTTCGAAAAGGTAAGAAATAGTCTCGATCACCACCATTGATGCTACCAGGTATATTCCGAAGTTGAATACACGGTGTAGCAATGGATCTTTCTTCTTCATATCAAGGAATGACTGTGAAAAATACAAATAGGTGATACTGATGAAATCAGAAAAAATCCAAAACCAAGCCGGAGGAACTCGTTTGACTCCGTTGAAGACATCGCCCAACATACCATATTGATAGGTGAAGAAAACCAGAATCGAAAAAAGGTAAAGGGCATAATGGATATAAATCTTATCGGTTGTCCGAATGAAGATGCTATACATAGCACTCAGTAAGAATAACATTCCGACAGCAGCAGCAAAAAAGACTTGACCAATACGCATGGCAAGAATTTCCTCATTAAAAACCTTCGGGTCGATCAACGATACCGTCACTCCGTTTTTGTCTTTATCATCCACAAAAGGATAATACAAGTAAAATGTATTGCTTCCTTTTTTTAGTGGTACCTCAACATGGTTTCCGGTATACATTGCTTTACCGAATTCATCAAAAAAAGAAACTTGTTGCATGTACCAGTTACCGGCTTTAAGTATTTTGGCTTGATCTTCCTCCACCGTTACTGTCACGAGCAACCAAAAAGAAATATGTTTGGATAAATCAGAGGGACTTAATGGCTTAAACTTTGCCGGCCTATTGCCTTCCGTTCCGTGACTGAAGGTCAGTTGAATCTTCTGGGCATGACCTGATAGGGCAACTAAGACGAATAGCAAAACCATAAATTGGCTGCGCCTTGGAGAGGAAAGAATAAATAGCATGCTGGCCATAGAATACTAAATGTAAAAATTATTTTTGTATGCCATGCCACTTGTCACTCCTAGTTCCTACAAGCCCAATCCAATCTATCTTGGAAACAAGCACATGGAAACACTCGTACCCTCTTTACTGGCGCGGGTAAGCGATTTGGCGTACGAACGCGAGCGGCTGGAACTTCCCGATTGTGATTTTCTTGATCTGGATTGGATGCGGAAGGAGAATCAACGATTGGTGATCTTAAGTGCGGGCATGGAAGGAAACTCCGAGCGACACTATATAAAGAGAGCTGCAAAGTATTTCTATGAACGAGGTTGGGATGCACTGGCGTGGAACTACAGGGGATGCAGTGGTGAATTAAATCGCTTACCGAAATTCTACAGCTATGCGGACACGGATGATTTCCGAGCGGTGATCAACCACGCTATTGCTGTGGGAGCTTATTCAAAAGTTGCGTTGATTGGATTCTCGATGGGAGGCTGTCTGGTGACAAAATACTTAGGAGAACAAACCGCCCCACATCCTAATGTAAAGGCCTCCGTTTCGTTTTCCGTTTCTTGCAACCTGTTGAATAGCATGAAAGAAACGGAAAAGAAAAAAAATAGTATTTACAGTCGGTACTTCATCAATAAACTCAAGGAGAAGTTACAAAGTAAAGCCTTACTGCACACGAGTATTAAAAATATTCCTCGTGATAAGATTATCCTGTTCGATGATTACCTCCGCTACTATAACATTCCTTTTCATGGCTTCATTGATGCCGCTGACTTCTACGCTCAATCTTCCTGCGAGCAGTTCATTCCTTCTATAAAAGTACCCAGCCTCATGGTTAATGCACTGAATGATCCTATTCTAGGTAACGAATGCTACCCGTACAAGGCGGCTCAAGATAATTCAAATTTCTTTTTGGAAACACCCAAGACCGGAGGCCATCTTGGCTTTTCTCTGATCCATTCCAAAAACAGTTGGATGGAGATCAGAGCGCACGAGTTTATTACATCTCACCTGTGTTGAAATTCTATTGGCTATTGTGGAAGATTTCTCGCAACGTAATGGCTTCATGCGTTTAAATAATTATCGCTCTAAAGGACTACACACAATGTCATTTCGACCGCAGGGAGAAATCTTCCTTTAAGATAGCGTTAGCCCAATTATTGGAAAGATTTCTCGCAACTTCTTGATCACCTGTCGCAAAGGTTGTCGCGCTCGAAAGGACTAAGCGAGTTTAAGGCGTCCGACACCTTTGAGGTGTCATGACGCCTTTTGAAAATCGGTATTAATCCCACTACCTCGTTTTACTATTACAAAATCAAAAGCCTCCTCCACAAAGTATTTAGTACTGCTCACAAAAAGGCTATTAGAGGAGAGTTCTTGAGCACTTAGTTTTAGTCATCATTTCGCATAAAAGAGATGATGATAAACAAGAAACAACTAAAACACATACAATTATGAAAAAGGTAAGCACTTCCCTGATTTTCTTATTTGCCTTCTGTGGCATATTAATGTTAGACTCCTGTAGTAAAAAGGATGACCCCGCGCCAACTCCATTAACCGCGAATGCAGGTGCCGACCAAACCGTTTCTCCGTTTACTCCGGTCACACTAGACGGCTCGGCTTCTACAGGAGCCAACACTTTTAATTATGAATGGAAATACACCGGCTCTATCCCGGTAAGCGAAATCAATTTTAATAGCTCGAATGAAAAGATAGCCACATTTGTTCCCCCTAAAAACGGACTCTATCAATTTACTCTTCGCATCACTGAGGGAAATCAGTTTTCTGAAGACGCTGTCACTGTTACAGTAACCGGAGTCATTACCCTAAGCGGAACCCTCACAGAAAATCTTATTTTAAAAGATTTAGAACCGGATCCAACCAAGCCAGACTATAAGATTACAGAAGATCTGAAAGTGCTCAGTGGAAAGACAATTACCACAGAGGCCAAGTCAGGAGAAATCAGAATTGAAGTAAGTGAGAGTGCCGGAATCATGATCGATGGCGGAAGCTTGTCACACGACCCCAACATGCATTTAACATTTACCTCCGCTACCGGCTGGAAGGGCTTCATCCTTGCAAGTGGTGGGCTCAATTTGACATCGGGTTCAATAATTGAAAATGCCGCAAAGAGTGTTTTTTCATCCGGGCAAACAGAACCTGCTGCTGTTACCGCTTATACGGGCGGAAGTCTGAATTTGACAGGTGTTAGTTTTATAGGCAGCACTGGCTATGATCTATTAATGCCTGATTTCCGAACCGGATCAACAACTATCGAAAGTAATTTATTCTCAGCGGCAAAACCTATCAAGACTACTATTGCAATGGTAGGAAAAATTAGTCTTAATTTTTATGCGGCACCCTATGATTACATCCTACTGACAACCCCCGGTGCCGGCACAATTGTTACGGCTGGCTCAAGTACCGGATTCGCTTTTCAGAGTAATACAAAATATTACATCGATGGAGATTTCACTTCCGGTTCATTAGTGAACATCAATGTAGGAGCTACAATTTACATGAAAGCCGGCACCGGTATTTTAGTGTCTGGGTCTTCCGCATCCATCACTTCCACCGGAGGCGCTGCAACAATAGACGGATTGAATAACGCAGCTTGGAAAGGAATTGCTATTGGGAGTGGCGCTCAAATGTCGCTAAGCAATTTAATTATAAAAAATGCCGGAAGTGATGTTTTCAACACAGGCTCGTTCACCTCTTCGCAAAAGGCAGCTGTGTACTATACAGCTGCCAACAACGCTAGCCTGACTAGTTGCCAGATTATAAATAGCGGAGGTTATGGTCTCTATATAGATTCAAATCCGTTCAACTATGTAAGTGTTACGGGAACAACATTCACCAATCTTACCAGCTCTGCGATCAGAGGCCCGGTTAATCTTATAAATCAGATAATACCTAGCACAACAAACACCTTTACTATGCCGGTAGGTATTGCCGCAGTTGAGGTTCAGTCGCCAAATCCCAGTAACTACCAGCCAAGTAACACATGGCAAGCCTTGGGAGGTAGTAATTTCTATTTGATAACCGGAAATATTTTTGCACCATTTTCATGGACACTGGCCCCTGGGGTAAATATGAAGTTCAAAACGGGCAAATCCTTGGATGTTCAGGGTGGCACATTCACAGCCATCGGTACGGCCATAAGCCCGATTACATTTGATAGCGAAGCAGGCACTGCTGGGACCTGGCCAGGTATCGTAATCGAAAGCGCTTATAAAATAGAATTTTGCCAAATCAAAAACGGTGGCGAAACATTCCTGTTTAAAGGAGGAGTTACGCAAGCAACAGAAAAAGCAAATATCGTTTTCAACAATACAACCAATGCCGCCAATACATTTAAAAATAATTCCATCAACGGAAGTGTCGGTTATGGAATATTGGTGGAGGCTGGTAAGCAAAATCCGGATGCACTCAATGTTGCCAACAACAATACCTTCAGCACCAATACTAGTGGCAATGTAATCGTGAAATAGTCAAACAAAAATTTAACCCTTAAAACCCAAATAGTATGAAATGGATCAAAAGTATTTATCTGATCATTCTCATTGCCTCTCTGGCCTTTCTCTTCGAAGGATGTAAGAAAGATGACCCTGCTCCCACACCCGCAGAGCAATTGGTAGGATCGTGGAAAGAGGTAAGTTATGTATCTACCGGATGCATTGATCCTGCCGATAATGAGTCCAGTAATTGCACGATTTGCGAAACCATGGTAGCCACGTCAAATACACTTACATTTCCCGGAGAACCTCCCTATCCTTATACTGCCACTGAGAATATTCTTACTATCACCGTGGGTAGTCAGACTTATACAGCTACGATAGTGATTTCCGGCTCAACCCTGACATTCACCCTTCAGAACAGCCCTGCCGATGGCGGTTGCAAGAGTGTGACCACATTCAATAAAGTTTAACTACTATGAAAAAAATAATTCTTCTCTTTCTTCTTAGTTCATCAACATTGATGGCGCAGGAATTTAACGAAAAACTTATCGGTAAAATATTGCCTGCGCAGGTAATATTTCGCTATGGCGGTGCTGCCGATGATGGTAAAGTAAAAAAAGTGCTGATGAAATATGAATCAGCCGATGTTTACAAAAATCCAAAAAGCGAGTTGACAATTTCATTAACAGAGTCTGACGCTGATCTAAAGAAAATCAAAGCTGAATACATCGAGGCGTTCATGATTGACAACACGATTTGGGCAAAAAGATCAAATCCTGTGGGCGAACTAAAGAACACATTCAAGGATCTGACAAAAGCCCCGCCTATGTCATTTGTGATTCTTAATCGTCAGGGAGCAATTGAAGAGTTCACGGTACAAACATCTGATTATAATAGTAGCACATTCACACAAAAACAGGGCGAAAAAGCTTTTTCGGGAAACTACAGAGCCTATGAAAAAGAGGTGCGCGAATGGATGGCTGATTCGCCTGAAATAATGAAAGAACTTCAGCAAGCTGACTCCTTGGAAGAAGTCGCAAAATCTCAGGAGAGTAATAAGGAAAATAATGCTCCCAAAAAAAATGAAAGTGCAGCGAAAGAGGAGAAAACCGAAAAACCCAAAGGCCTTCTTGCAAAATTAGAAGCTGCTCAAAAAAAAGAAGCTGAAATGCAAGCAAAACCCATTGTCTTTGAAGCTGGCTCCACTGACATGCTCTTGATTTTGAATAACTATAGCGCCTGGTATGATGGGCAAAATCCTGGAAAGATAAAATACTATTTTACGGACCCACCAGTGCGTAAGTTATCTCCCCTTGAAGATTTTAAAGAAAGACAAGCCAAGCAGCAAGCTTATTTAAACCGTGAAAAAGAAAAGACGGATGCCAAAAAGAAAATCAATGATCTATTCGCAAACCGTACCACAACACCTTCACCGGAAAATGCCTCTGCCAAAGACAATGTTCCTGTAAAGAAAGAAACGTTTGCTGCCAAGTTAGAAAGGATAAAAGCCGATGGTAATAAAGTAGGTGTGATCTTATCTCTGCTACCTGTACATGTTTTTGTACCGACAGATCAAGTTAGCACAGGTCTCACCAGTTATGTAGCCGTAGAGGGAGATTACCTGGATGAGACGCTGAGCGCTGCTGCGCAAGAATTTGTTACTGAGCTAAATAAGGAACTTGGCACTACAGAAATTGAAATGATCGATATGCAGAAAGTACCTTACAGAGACTCTAAGTATGGAAAGCTGGATGACTGGTGGGCCAGTAAATACAAAGTGGTGTTTGCCTACTCCCTTGACCCCCGACTTAGAACCGCCAATGAAGAAATCGGTGGAAAAGTAAAATTCTCAGCCTCACTGAATATGATTCAGTCATTAATTGTAAGAGAATACATTGGTGGGCCAGGTGCAACCAAACAAGACATCATCACACAGGTATTGAACATGGGAAGCTTTGTTACACCAACCTATGCACAAGACGACCAAATGACGGACGTAAAAGCCATTTATGATAAGACCCTGGAAAAACTGGCAGTCCCTATCTTATCAAAGATCAGAGAAGAGCGAGCTGATGGTGTAAAGAAACTGGTAGAGAAGAAATTGAACTAAGCCAAAAAAAAATTAGCATTCAGGATTTGATTCCCAAGGTTAGCAGGTTTTCATGCTGGCCTTGGGTTTTCTGTTTTAAGTTTTCGCCAGCCATGCAACCTAAATCATTCTGAAGATGTCTAAGGGGCAACCCTAAATAACCATCACCATGTTCAGCAACTACGTAAAGATTGTTTTCCGTTCCATGATGCGGAACAAAGCCTTTAGCTTGATTAATATTCTTGGATTATCAATAGGCCTCCTCTCCTTTTTGGCCATCAGTCTGTATGTGATTGATGAGTTTTCATACGACCGCTTCCATACCAACGGCAATCGGATTTACCGTGCTATTATCAATGCTAATTTTGACGGGCAGGTAGCCAAGTGGGGAGCTGTACCCAATAAGTTGGCACCGGCCTCGCGGGAGATACCTGAAATCGAAAAAGTCACACGCGTCTTTCACCACAACTTTGGCGACATCGGTTTTGTGTCAACGGAAACGGAAAAATTTTCTGAAACAAAACTTTTCTATGCTGACCCCGAAATCTTCGATGTATTTACCATTCCGTTGGTGAAGGGAACTCCCGGAAAAGTATTGGATCGGCCCGGCACAATGGTCATCAGTGAAACCTCGGCTAAACGTTATTTTGGAGATAGCGACCCTATCGGTAAAAGTCTATTGGTAGACAATACACTCAATCTTGAAGTGACAGGTGTTTTTAGAGATTTTCCCGCTAATTCATTTTTACAATGCCAGCTTATTGCTTCTTTTTCTTCCAATTTCTTTGGTCAGGAAGATAGACTGGATTGGGGCAACGCCAGTTTTGAAACTTATTTCCTGCTGAACAAAAGCGGTTCTCCTGAAATCGTCCAACAGAAAATTGCCGGACTGCTTGAAAGAAATATTCCCACCCCACAGCGATGGTTCTCCATCACCTTGCAACCTTTGTTGGATATACGATTGCATTCACTGGACTTCACGGCCAGCATTGATCGCAAAGAATACGGAGATTATAATCAGGTTAAAATTCTCATCGCGCTTGCCGCGATCATCCTTCTCATCGCTGCCATCAATTACATGAACCTGACCACCGCGCAATCCCAGCGAAGAAACAAGGAAGTGGGTATTTCCAAAACGCTCGGAGCTACCTATCGTGAACTCAACACCAAGTTTTATTTTGAAGCCTCAATTTTTGTAATGGTGTCACTTCTTATCAGTGTAGTATTATTTACCATCGCACTTCCACTTTTTAATAGCATCAGCGGTAAAGCCATCTCCTCACATTTCATCTCTGAAAGCTGGTTTTGGATTTCCTTTGTTGTCTTGTGGATACTGCTCACTTTGCTCTCTGGTTTTTATCCTGCCTTCTACCTGTCCTCTTTTTCTCCAAAATCAGCATTGTTAAAAACTTCCCAATCCGGTGGACAGGCTTCCATCCGCAAAGGCCTGGTGGTTTTTCAATTTGCCGTATCAATCACGCTAATCATCTGCGCGGTGATGTTCTACAAACAGATCAATTTTCTACGCACCAAAAAACTTGGTTATCAACCGGAGCAGGTGATTGCTATTATGGTCTCTGCCGCCAAAGATCAGCAGCAGGTCATGTCGTTGAAAACAGAATTGGATGCGCTGCCTGAGGTAAAAAGCGTTGCGCGTAGTCAATCCTATCCCGGCATCGGCACGAGCGGATACACTATTACCCGTAATGGAGAAACGGATAAGGGAGCATCCATTGCGGCAACGCATGCTACACATGAAGTACTGGATGTATTGGGTATAAAACTTTTAGCAGGCCGAACGCTGCCCGAAACAAAAGAACCTAACGATACCACCATCCAGGTAGTCATCAATAAATCAACAGCTGATTATTTACAATTGTCTCCCGAAGAAGCTGTAGGCACGAGGGTAAAAATTTTCTATCAAAGCGCTGCTGAAGTAGTAGGTGTAGTTGAAGATTTTCACTTCGCTTCCTTTCAGCAGCAAATAGGCCCCTATTGTTTCAACAACAGTAAGGACAATCGATATGTTTATTTGCTGGTCAAAGTAGAAGCAACCGAGTTAAAGGCAACGGTACAAAAGCTGGAGAGTACATTCAAAAAAATTATTCCTGCTGCATTTGAATTCACTTTCCTCGACCAGCAAATGGCCAAGCTTTATCAATCAGAGGAAAAATTATCAACGATTGTTTTGTTGTTTGCGGGTCTGGCGATATTTATTGCCTGCCTCGGACTTTACGCACTGGCTTCTTACACAGCAGCACAACGTATCAAGGAGATCGGCATACGAAAAGTATTGGGTGCTTCCGTCTTTCAACTGGTGGGCATGTTGTCAAAAGAATTTATGACATTGGTTATTATTGCTTTTCTGATCGGGATACCCGCTGGCTACTACCTGATGAGTGAATGGCTTGAAGCCTTTGCTTACCGAACCGACCTGAACGTCTTCGTCTTTGTGGTGGCGGGAGCAGTGGCATTAATGATTGCCTGGGCAACCGTCAGCTTTGAATCTTTTGCAGCAGCAAGGAAAAATCCGGTGGAGAGTTTGAAGGGAGAGTAATTTTTTCTATCAATTGGGGTTGCTTCAACCAAAGCTCATGTTATACTTGAATCATGAATTTTGAATGAATATCTTGTCGGGCAAACTCATCCTCATGAAAAAAATCCTTCTCTTGTTGATGGTACCCATCGGTCTGATGGCCCAACCCAAAGGCATTCTCCTTGAAGACCTCACCTGGCTGGAAGCAGAAAAAATACTAACACCTAAAACGATTGTGGTTATTCCTTTAGGAGCAGCAGCCAAAGAGCATGGTCCACATCTTTTGTTAAAAAATGATTTGATCCTGGCCGAGTATCTGAAAGAACGTGTTCATCAATCTGCAGAGGTGGTGATCGCACCAACCATCAACTATCACTTCTATCCTTCTTTTGTAGAATACCCCGGCTCTACTTCCTTGCGTTTGAGTACCGCTCGTGACATGGTAATTGATATCTGCCGGGGGCTCGCCCGCTTTGGCCCTACACAATTTTATATACTGAACACAGGGGTTTCTACCGTACGTGCTTTGAAGCCCGCGTCAGATTCATTGGCCGCACACGGCATCACCATGCACTTTACCGATTTAAAAAAACTAGAGCCCGTTGAAAAATCCATTCGTCAGCAGGAAGGAGGCACGCATGCCGATGAAATCGAAACCTCTATGATTCTCTATATGAAACCCGAAGCTGTGGATATGAAGAAAGCAGTGAAAGATTATATACCCTCTAGCGGAGGCGGCCTCACACGCGATCCTAACAACAAGCAATCTACCTACTCTTCTAGCGGTGTTTGGGGAGATGCAACTCTGGCGACCTGGGAGAAAGGCAAAATTGTCACCGAAGGTCTGGTGAAGATGATCTTAGATGACATCGAAAAATTGAGGCGGACATTCTGAGAATTTCTACACACGGGGTGAAGGATTTTCGATTTTTTAAAAAGCTTCCCCAATATTCAAATACAACCCGGTATACCCTTTACTGAAAGCAATATCCATAAGAATATTAGTACGCGAATATTTATTAAACTTTAGCCGCAACCCGGTACCGATGGCCGGATACCACGATCTAAAATGTTGCGTTCCATAGTCTGAAGGGGAAGTAACATTAGAAAACAAAACGCCACCGAACAGTCCGTTAGAAGAAATATCAAATCGGTATTCTGATTCGAAATAAAGCATGGCATTACTTCGATAGCGGCCTTGTTGAATTCCCCTTCCGGAAGGTATGATCCCTAAGTCCCATCCAATGCTGGGCAGATCCAGGTAAGGAACCTGACCTGAAAGTACCGTCCAATAATATCCACGGAGCGCTAAAAGATTTTGCCTGTCTTTGGAAAACGAAAAATATTTCCGGTTATCCCAATAAAGAGAATGCCATTCATGATCGCTACCTAAGGCAGGCGTATTGAGGCGATAATTGAGCAAGGTGTAAGCGCCACCTTGTGGATTAATTGGATTGATCCTTGAATCATATGCTATAGGAAAGACCAATCCGGCTGAAGTTGTACTATTTTCCTGGCCCATTGGATACGTGGCCAAGTGACCTTCGGTGGCACCTTCAATCTCTTCAGAAATATTATAGTGATGATCCATCATATAGCCCAGTCCAACACCCCAATTTGTCCCGAATTTTTTTATAGCTGTCTGATAAAATCTTACATAACTATTGTCAATAACGGTTTGCCCTTCTCCATTAGGATCTCCTTGCAGTCCCCAGGAATACTGAGGGTATCGTAAAAAGCGATAATCGCCAGCGAAATTCCATGTGTTTTTTGGCAACCAAATGCTTGGTCGTATCAGAAATCCATATTTACCCACAAAAGTTATGTAGGGAACAAAGTATACTGTTGAAATCCGGGTATTTGATTTCTCGCCCAAGTAAAATGCAGCACTGAAAGTAGTTACCAGAGCTCTGCCTCCGCCAGGAACACCACTTTGAGAGGGGAATAACGAGAAGTACACTTTCCGGTCGTCCCTGGTTTTACCTTTCAAATCAATTTTGAACCTTTTTATAATCAGTTCAACGATATCAACAGGAGGAACAGTATCAGCAGTTTGAGCAAACCCCTCGATGATACCCATCCAGCCTATGATCGTCAATAGAATTATTTTCACAATTGAGCAAGTTTACAAAATTGAAATTGATAACTCCATGTCAGAATTTATTAATCCGGAGAAAGAGACCTAATTATGGGCATCTCTAAAAACCCAAATGTAGTGTCAGACTGAGCCTGTCGAAGTCGATTTAGAGAATCCATACTAGGAAATATGTTTCGACAAACTCAACATGACAAGGTTTTTAGAGATACCCTTATTATAAATCCTCTTTGTTTAGCCAAAAAAATACTATTCAATCTCCAGCTTACGCTTTCCATCATAAACGCTAAATTGCAAACACATTGAACAAGGCTTCTGCTAATTGAAAGAATATATGTCGATCAAATTGTTTTTATTCCTTTTGTGTGGGTATCTGGTGAGTTCATGCACTTCTTCAAAAAAGGAAACACCCAGTGATGATGCCGCTACGAAAATTCAGGCCCCAGACGGGATGGTGTGGATCCCCGGAGGAGATTTTACAATGGGCAGTACGGAAGAGAACCCTACGACCAGTGCCCTACCTATTCGTAAGGTCAAGGTCGATGGATTCTGGATGGATGAAACGGAAGTAACGAATGCGCAATACAGAAAATTTGTAAGTGCGACCGGCTACAAAACGGTGGCCGAGCGGCCATTGGATTGGGAAGAACTTAAGAAACAAGTGCCACCCGGCACACCTAAACCAACCGATGATGTGTTGCAACCGGGATCTATGGTTTTTACGCCTCCCGCTGAACCCGTTACCTTAAATGATTACTCACAATGGTGGCGCTGGGTAGTAGGTGCCAATTGGCAACATCCTGATGGACCCGCAAGCGCTATTGAAGGGAAAGACAACTATCCTGTAGTTCATATTGCATATGAAGATGCACAGGCGTTTGCGAAATGGGCAGGAAAAAGATTACCGACCGAAGCCGAATATGAATTTGCTGCACGAGGTGGACTGAATGGAAAAATATTTTCCTGGGGTGATGAATTGAATCCTCAAGGAAAATACCTCGCCAATTATTTTCAAGGTGCTTTCCC
>JANNRV010000204.1:0-8992 GCA_031401775.1 Bacteroidia bacterium
GAAGTAATCCACCAACCTATTTTTCGTGACTCTGCCAGTTCTATCCATTCCTGGCAGGCATATAAACCTCCATGAAGTGTGGGCTTCAGAATAATGTATTGGGGTTTAATCCGATCAAGTAATGACTCCTTTTCTTCTTTACTCACAAGCCCAATCAATTCTTCATCCAAGGCAATGGGTATTGGGGAATTCTTACAAAGATCAGGAAGATCCTTTTGTCCCACTTTTAACGGTTGCTCAATGGAATGAACCTTAAACTTTGAAAGCTCCTGGAGCTTATACATTGCTTCATCTGGTTTAAACGCTCCATTGGCGTCAAGTCGAATAACAATTTCATCGCGAAAGTATTTCCTTCTAATGTATTGAAGAATATCGCACTCTTTCTCGAAATCAAGACCACCCACCTTTAGTTTTACACATCGGTACCCATCGCGGATTTTGATTTCTACCTGCTGAAGCATAAAGTCAAGGCCACCCATCCAGATCAATCCGTTGATCGGCAATGGATTCCCCTTGATGAATTGATTTTTAAAGATCACGCGGTCCCCACCTTGAAGAAGATCCAGAAAAGCAGTCTCCAGTGAAAAGACTATAGAAGGATACTTCTTTATTAACTCCTCTCCAAAAAAGCCAGCAAGGAAAAAGTGAAGTTTCTGAAGTGATGAACCATCTATTCCCTCCATTTTTAATTTTCCATGATTGATTTGATCCACAACCCCTGAAATCTTTTCTTCAAGAGTAGAAATATCTTCCATGCTCAACCCTGGAAGAGGGCCGCATTCACCCACACCAAATCTGCCAACTTTAGGGTCGTCCCAAATCTTTATGTACCAGGAGTGTTTCTCGCGCATCAGGCCCCTTGATGTACGCGCATCGAATTCAAAAGTAAAGGTCCGTTTCTTAAAGCTTGCTTGCAGCGCCATTTACGAATATGCATGTGTTCCTCGGGAAATACAACGCTCAGATTATCTTTGAGGCTTTCAAGGGTCTAAATGAGTAAAATAATTGACATTCGTGCATATCAATACGACCTGCCCTCCAACAGGATTGCTATTTATCCCCTGGCCGAACGTGATCAATCAAAATTATTGGTTTACCGAAAAGGAGAAATCAACCACTCCACCTTTAGCCAGATCAATTCTTTTCTTCCTCCTCAATCTGTTATCTTTTTTAATGATACTAAAGTAATTCCGGCAAGGCTCTTCTTATCAAAAGAGACAGGCGCTGAGATTGAACTCTTTTTGTTGAGTCCTGATGGTGCCGAACTTAATCAAACTATGCTGTCACTTGGAAGCACGCAATGGCTGTGCACGATCGGGAATTTAAAGAGGTGGACCGATGGTCTTTTGTTAAAGAAGGAGATAAATCAAGTAACGCTAACGGCCTCGCTTGTTAACCGTGCCAAGGGTATAGTGAAGTTTGAGTGGAGTCCAATGGAACTAAGCTTTGGAGAAGTATTGAATTACTTTGGTGTAACTCCACTGCCACCTTATATTAAAAGACCGGCTGAGCAAAGCGACCGCAAGCGCTATCAAACGATTTACTCTCAAGCCGATGGTGCAGTTGCCGCGCCTACGGCAGGCCTCCATTTTACTAACAATATCATTCAGCAAATGAAAGAGAATGGAGCGGTAACGGACTATGTAACGTTGCACGTTAGTGCAGGCACCTTTCAACCTGTAAAAGTGAGTAATGCCCTTGACCATGTCATGCATGAAGAGCGGATCATCATCACAAAAAGGAATGTGGAAAATCTCCATCTCGAAAGTAGAAAGACA
This sequence comes from Bacteroidia bacterium, assembly GCA_031401775.1. Lineage (GTDB taxonomy): Bacteria > Bacteroidota > Bacteroidia > Cytophagales > Cyclobacteriaceae > ELB16-189. Next base: position 1,779 of record JANNRV010000204.1, read on the forward strand.
ATAGCCGTTGGAACTACAACTCTTCGAACACTTGAAAGCATCTATTGGTATGGGGTGAAGCTGAGAGATAATCCGGAGGCTGCTTTTAAGATCGAGAAGCCGGATGCATATTCAGGTCAGGCCAAGTTGCCTTCAAAGAAAGAAGCCATGCAGGCCGTTCTTGATCTGATGAGCCGAAAAAGAATTGAATCCATCTCTGGAGAGACATCGATATACATTGTTCCGGGATATCAGTTCCAGATGGTGGATGCCTTGATCACCAATTTCCATCAGCCTGGTTCTACGCTGATGCTACTCGTAGCAGCTTTTGTAGGAAATGACTGGAAAAGGATTTACCAAGAAGCTTTGGATAATGATTACCGATTCCTCAGCTATGGTGATAGCTCCTTATTAGTCCCCTGACCCCTGATCGAAATATCTGATGAGACCAGCAAACTTCTTTAATGATCACAAAAGATCGACAAGCGGTAAAGTCTCAGACTGACAATTTTCACAACTCACTATTAATGAGATATTAATTCGCATCAAATGAAGTCTTAATTCAATAGGATTTTTCGCCAAAATTTACAAGATTGGGCTGTTAAATAGTCTTGAACCATGAAAGCACGCCTTTTAAAACTTCTGGATGTTGAACCCGAGGAATCGGGGCCAGTATTTTATTTGCTGGGAATCAGCTTCTTACTAGGTATGTTTTTGGCTACCGTGACGGTTGCGGCACAAACTTTATTCCTGAATAACTATAGCGAAAGCCTTGATTTACCAAAGGCCTTGGTGATTTCTGGGGTATTTGGAATCATTGCTACTACCATCTATAATATCCTTCAGGGAAGAATTCCATTCCGATTTTTAGGCTTCGGTACATTAGCCATTATTCTGGCACTCACTGCGGGAATTGAATTTGGAGAAAAGTACGTAGAAGATGTTAAGACTCTCTACTACTATGGGTTTACTTTGATTCTCCCTTTTACGTTCATGACTTCTCTAGTCTTCTGGGGTGCCTTTGCCAGGATGTTTAACCTCCGACAAACAAAGCGAATCATCGGAAGCGTGGACTTAGGAACCATGATTGCCCAGATTCTGGCCTTCTTTACTATTCCTGTATTGCTTAACGCAGGGGTTCAGATCGAATCCCTTTTTACCATTGGACTATTTAGTATTCTAGGCTACCTCATTTTATTTGCCATCATGTCTAATAAATACCTTGGCAAAAACAGGCTGGCTAGTGCAGACGATGAGCAAGAACATAAAAAGCTGTCTGTCATCGGATTTCTGAAGAACAAATACATTGTTCTGATGGCAGTATTTATTATTATTTCCATGACTGCCTTGCGGTTTATTGATTATTCCTTCTTCAATGCAACCGTTAATCAATATCGAACTAATCCAGAAGGACTCCCGTACTTTTTGAGTCTGTTCGAAGCAACCATCGTTATCTTCAGTTTCTTGTTTACCATGTTTGCCACAGACAGACTAAACCAGGATTATGGTCTACGGATATCCTTATTGGTCAATCCGCTATTGCTTCTCCTTTTTACCGGAGCCGCCTTCGCCCTTGGTTCATTCTTCGGCTTTGACCCTGCTAAGGATGGAAATTCTGTAATTTTCTTTTTCATCATGGTAGCCATGAGTAAGTTATTTATCAATGCGTTTAGAGATGCGTTGGACTCCCCTACCTTCAAATTCTATTATGTACCTATTGATAAACCTATCAAACTAGATACCCAAACAAAGATTGAAGGAGTTGTCACTGCATTAGCGAGTACTATTGCCGGGGGTTTGATTGTGCTCATCAATCAGTTTCACATCTTCAACTTATTATCCATTACTTTATTTACACTTCCACTTCTCGTTCTGTGGTATTGGGTGACCAATAATATGTATAAAGGATATCGTGAGACGCTACAAAGTTCATTGATCAAGAATAAGTCTGGTTTAGAGAAAGACCTTTCAAAAGAATATACCATGGACAGCGTACTTGAAAAGGAAGTACAAAGTTCTGCAGAGCAGAAGGTGGTTTACGGTCTGCGCCTGATGGAGAAACTGGAGCCGGCATTATTTGAATCCTCGGTCATTCGACTTGCTGACAGTAAACTTCGTGGAGTAAGGAAATTTGCACAGGATAAAATACAGGAATTAGGTATCGTCAATGAGAGCAGCGAGATGAAAAATCTTGCCAATCGCGCTGCTGGTGAGGCAGAAGATAGTGACCTGATGTCCATTTCCACAGACAAACTGATGAAGCTTAGCAAATCAGTAAAGCAAACCGATCGTATTCTGGCTGCCAAACTTTTACGAAAGCTGGTGAGTCCTAAAACAATTTTTATTTTGTTGGAGCTCTTGCGTGATGCTGATCCTAAAGTTCGGGCCGAAGCGCTTCATACCGCTCGAAAGGTCAAGCGAATTGAAACCTGGTCTGTACTTATTGAATTACTCTCTTCGCCAGCTTATGGACATCAAGCGGCATCGGCTCTTAAAGAAGCGGGAGAAGGCGCCCTGCCTATTCTGGAAACTGCTTTCCATAAGTCAGGACAAAGTGATCTGGTGATGTTAAAGACTGTCCAGATCATGGGCCACATTGGGGGTAAAGAAGGATTGGCCTTGCTATGGAAAAAAATAGATTATCCTAATAAGAAGATAGTAAAACAGATACTTTACTCGCTTCGCTTTATCAATTATCAGGCAAAAGGAAGAGAGGCTTTAGCATTAAAGGATTTACTGGATACAGAGATTGGCAAAACACTTTGGAATTTAACGGCACTCCAAGAGATTCCTGAGGAAGTAGATCATTACGATTATTTGCGCCAAGCCCTCCGTGAAGAAATTCGTGATAACTATGATCACATGACATTATTGCTCTCCTTATTGTATGACCCTCAATCCGTACAACTCGTGCGAGACAATATTGAGACAGGAACCCCAGACGGTGTGGCTTACGGACTTGAACTCCTTGATTTATTTATTGATCCGGATCTAAAGCCTAAACTCATCCCCATTCTTGACGATTCGAAAATTGAGGATAAGCTGGAGAAGCTGATGACCTACTTCCCTCGCGAAAATTATAATCCGGTTCAAACCCTGAATTATATTCTAAATCGCGATTTTAACTTAAACAATCGTTGGACAAAAGTCTGTGCCATCCACGCTGCTGCTTATGTGGCCAATTTTAGAGTGAGCCGTGGTTTAATTAGCCAGATGTTTAACAACGATAAGCTTCTGCAGGAAACTGCCGCCTGGGTGATATTCAACAAAGACAAAATAGTTTATCAAAAAGTGAGCGAGCGACTTCCCTTTAAGGATAAGAAATTTCTGGATTCTGCCATTGAAAATAATCAGTTGCTGGATGGGCTCGATGATGGATTTTTCCTTGGCTTTGAAATGGTGCTCTTCATCAAACAGCTTCCTGCCTTTACAGGAATCAAAGGTTCATTACTCAGCGATCTGGCCGATAAAATTACACCAATTGACCTTGGAGCACGCGATAAACTGGTTCTTAACACTTCGAATGAGAGTAGTCCTATATTAATAGTGGCACAAGGAGAAGTGCGATTAACCTGCGAATCGGGGGAAATTATTACCCTCAAGAAAGAAAGTGTCTTTGGCGATCTTTTCCAAGAAGGGGTAACACCCAAGGTAATGGAGATGGAAGCCACCGAGCGCTCTATCGTTTTTAAAATAAATTTAATTGATTTCTATTTTGTATTGGCCAACCATCACGAATTGGTGCAAGGCTTAATTAATAATGTGACAGGTAAACCGGTCACCGTAAATTCGTAAAAGAACAAAACTTAACTAAGGCAAACGATGGCTTTTGAAATTGATGTACTGATCACCTTCGCTGACAAAGACAACGAGACTGCTAAAAAGAGTGATGCAGGCTGGGTCTCTCAGTTTAAAAAATTCCTTGACCTGATGCTTTTTCAGGTACTGGGCACACGTCCAAACATCCTCCTTAAATCTGAGTTTGATGGCATTACTGCCTCCACACTTGATAATGTAGCGGTGATGGTGGCAGTAGTTTCCAAAGATTTCGTGCAATCAGGCCGTTGTTTGGATACGTTGGAATCTTTTCACAAAGCAACTGCTGCTTCCAAAGCAGTTCGTGTTTTCAAAGTATTGAAGTCTCCGCTGACATTACAAGAGCAGCCTCCTCGCCTCCGCGATCTATTGGGTTATGAAATGTATCAGATGGACAGCGATACGGGTCAGATGAAAGAATACCTGGATTTCTTCAGTCAGGAAGCGGAGAAGCAGTACTGGATGAAACTAGTAGACTTGGCATATGACATCCATGAATCGTTGTTGCTGTTGAAGCAAGGGGAAACAAAAACAGAAGTAAAGAATATCTTCAAGCGCAAAAGCATTTACCTGGCCGAGACAGGCCACGATCTTTCGATTCAAAGAAATATTATTAAGCGAGAATTGCAACGACACGGATACATTGTATTGCCGAGTCACACACTGCCCACCTCCTCAGCCGAGCTGGAGCGCTCAGTAAAAAAAGATCTTGAAGAATGTAGTTTATCCATTCACTTGATAGGTTCCGCCTATGGCGAAATACCCGAGGGTGCAGATATTAGTGTTGTTGATATACAAAACAGACTTGCATCCGAAGTAACATCCGCCAAGCGCCAGCGCAAAGAAGAGTTCTCTCGCCTGATTTGGATATCCACGAATCTAAAAAGTGCCAGCGACCGTCAGAAATCATTTATCGACAACATCAAGCGCGACACCGAAGCGCAGGAAGGTGCAGAGATATTGCAGAACCCGCTCGAAGATTTCAAGAATATCATGCGCGAAGAATTGATTGAATCGCAGGAGAGAACAGGTCAGGAAGAGCATCTCGGTAGATCCATTTATTTACTTCACGATCGGGTAGATACCAACGAAGTAAAGCCTTACATGGATATGATTGAGAAGTCAGGCTTTAAGGTACTCATGCCTGCATTTGAAGGAGAGCTATTGGATGTGCGCAAGCGTCACATCGAAAACCTGCGCAATCTCGATGGCGCAGTAATTTTCAAAGGCAAAGTAAATGACCAATGGGTGCGTATGAAAGTGCTGGATCTATTGAAAGCTCCCGGCTTTGGCAGAAAAAAACCGATTCAGGGAAAAGTACTTTTATCTTCTACCAACTCCAGTGCCTTGGAAAATTTTAAAAGTCAGGATCTTCAGGTGATTGCCGGAGATGGTCCTAAGTCCATGGATTCCTTAAAAATGTTTTTACAAGAATTTAACGCATAATTATTATGAGCCAGCTAGTTGATGAAATCCAAGGTTCCTCCTCCGCAGTTGGAGTAGCGAACCCATTCCCTGGTCTTCGTCCCTTTAAAATTGAGGAGAGTCACCTCTTCTTTGGGCGAGAAGGGCAGAGCGATGAAGTTTTGCTTAAACTCTCAAAGAGTCGATTTGTCGGAGTCATTGGTCCTTCTGGAAGTGGTAAGTCTTCGTTTATCTATTGCGGAGTGTTGCCCATCCTCTATGGAGGTTTCCTCACGGATTCCAGCCCTAACTGGGAGGTAATTGTAACGCGACCGGGTGCTGGTCCTATTGATAACTTAGCGGAGTCTTTGTTAAAGACATCGCGCGAATACAATGGCGCAGACGTAGAAGATAAAAAAATCAAGCGCACCATTGTTTCTACTTTATTAAGGAGTAGTTCTTTGGGTTTGGTAGAAGCTATTCAGCAATCCAGAAGATCTGAAGATGTCAACTACCTTATTCTGGTTGATCAGTTTGAGGAACTCTTCCGCTTCAAAGACAGCACCGATCCTAATTCAGTAAACGAAACATTGGCCTTCATCAACTTATTGATGGAAGCCATTAACTACCCCGACTCCCCTATTTATGTAGCCATCACCATGCGGTCGGATTTTATTGGAGACTGTGCACAGTTTCCTGAATTGACACGCAAGATCAACGACAGTCACTACCTGATTCCTCAGATGACCCGCGACCAAAAGCGCAGGGCCATAGAAGGACCTGTAGCCGTTGGTAGTGCAAAGGTTTCTCCCCGTCTTGTTCAGCAGTTGCTGAATGACCTGGGTGATAACCCCGACCAATTACCGATTCTACAGCACGCCTTGATGCGTACCTGGAGTTATTGGACCAACTATCGTGATGTAACAGATGAGCCGTTAGATCTCAAACATTATGAAGCGATTGGAACCATGTCCGAGGCGTTGTCTCAGCATGCCAATGAAGCCTATGATGAACTGGATGAAGAGCAAAAGCATATTTGCGAAATTCTATTCAAGGCGATCACTGAGAAACGAGGTGAGAACTTCGGAATACGGAGACCAACACGCCTTAATGAAATAGCTGCTATTGCAGATGTATCAGAGGAAGACGTAGCCGCTGTGTTGGATAAATTCCGTGAGCCGGGGCGTTCACTCCTTACTCCTTCTTTTGGAACACCGCTTACCTCTAAATCCATCATTGATATTTCCCACGAAAGTTTGATGCGCATTTGGGTGCGTTTAAAAAACTGGGTGGATGATGAGGCCGATGCCGTGCAAATGTATTTGCGATTGGCCGAAGCCGCCTCACAATATCAGGTAGGCAAGGCCGGCCTTTGGAGGCCACCCGATTTACAACTTGCCCTCAACTGGCAGGTAAAGCATAAGCCCACCTTAGTATGGGGACAGCGCTATCATCCCGCCTTTGAGCGAACACTGATCTTCCTTGAATATTCCAAGAAAGAATTTGAGACCGAGCAACGCATCAAAGAACTTGAAGCGAAACGCAGGCTTCAACGCGCCCGTGTTACTGCATTAGTATTAGGTGCTTTCCTGGTTGTAGCATTGATTGCGTTTGTGTATGCCTTAGTGCAACAGACCGAAGCGAAGCGACAGGAAAAATTAGCAACAGAAAATGCGGTGAAAGCAGAGCAAAACGCTGCTGCAGCTATAACAGCTCAGAAAGAGGCTGAAAAATCTGCAGAAGAAGCCAGAAAAGCTCAAGCGTTAGCTGAAGAACAAAGGCAATTGGCAGTGAAAAATGCTGAAGAAGCCAGAAAAGCCCAAGCCTTAGCGGAGGAACAAAGGCTCCTTGCCATAAAGCAGGAACAATTGGCAAAAGCCAGTGAGATAAGGGCTAAGGAGGCACAAAAATCCGCAGAATTAAATGAAAAGAGAGCAGTTGCCAGTGAAAAGACTGCGCAGCGAGAGCGTTACTTAGCGTATGCAAAGGCCATGTCGATTAAGTCAAAGGAATTG